>NZ_CEZBFX010000009.1:0-50021 GCF_982964205.1 Roseofilum sp.
GGTAGCATCCCCCTGGGGGGGATAGGTACTCTAGCAATAAGCACTCTAGCAATAGGGGACAGGGAAAAGGCACAAAGCTAAACATTTTATAAAGATTAGTGGGAGTGTCAGCAAATTACAGACAATATCCATCCCCATTTAATTAACTGTTATAGTCCTTTGCGCTCGGCAACAAGCAACAGGCTCTCTAGCAATAGCTTGCATTGCTTAGTGTCTAAGACTTAAAATTGTACTCCATAGAAAAGAAAAGTTCTATAAAGTTTCTCTACAATTTCCATGAACTTAAATATTGAACTGGTTAGTGGCGATATTAATGAAGTAGGTGAGCTTGATTTTTTGCTATTGGGTTATAAAAATCCTCTTCTAGAGCAAATTGCTAGAGAAACCCATGCTTCATTTAAGAGTATCGAGAGCGCCAGTTGGATGTTTCCTCATCATTTCACAAACCGGAACAGAGTATTTTGAAGACGTGTTGAAAGAAGATTGCCAGGTGATGTGGAATTTTGTTCAGGAACTTTGTCAAAAACGGAAAGACGATCCCCTCTTCTGTTCTTACAAGCACTTGAAAAAACATCGAGTAACTTTTAATATTTCTCAAGTCTCAATGTAAAGAAAAAGCAAAGGAAAGAGGATCTGGGAGAGCAAAACTCATTGCCCAGTTACTGTATTCATACAGTGTTCATATATTCAGTCGTAAATTGCTATAATCCCCGTAACACATCATTTGAATTCTCACTGTGGTTGCAAATTCCCCTCGTCCCCTCCTCCTGCTCATTGATGGACATTCCTTAGCCTTCCGTGCTTATTATGCCTTTTCTAAAGGGCGCGATGGAGGACTGAAAACCCGTGGTGGTATCCCTACCAGTGTCTGCTTTGGCTTTTTGAAGTCGATGTTTGAAGTCCTCGAAAAAGAACATCCCCAAGCCTTAGCAGTAGCATTCGATCGCGCTGAAGCCACGTTTCGCCATCAAGCGGATGTGAACTATAAAGCCAACCGTCAGGAAACTCCAGAGGATTTTATTGGCGATCTGCAAAACCTACAGCAGATTTTAGTGGCTCTCCAGGTTTCTATTGCCACCTGTGCGGGTTATGAAGCCGATGATGTGCTGGCGGCGCTAGCAGAGCGGGGGATTAAAGCAGGATATCAGGTGAAGATCCTAACCGGCGATCGCGACTTATTCCAACTCGTCAATTCGGAAAAGCTCATCAGCGTTCTGTATCTTGCTGGAGGTAGCCAGAAACGCGATACCGCAACCCAGGAATTTTATCCAGCACAAGTGAAAGAAAAAATGGGAGTTCATCCCAGCCAAATTGTCGATTATAAAGCCCTTTGCGGTGACTCTTCAGATAACATTCCTGGGGTTAAAGGCATTGGGGAGAAAACGGCGGTGAAATTGTTGCAAGAGTACAGCACATTGGATGGGGTTTATGCATCGGTAGATCAAATCAAAGGCGCGATGCAAAAGAAGTTAATCGCCGGTAGAGGTGATGCGTACCATTCCCAATTTTTAGCCCAAATCACCACTGAAGTTCCCCTCGATCTCACCCTAGATGATTGTCATCTGCAAGGCTTTCCTCCCCAAGCCCCATCTGAGTTATTCCAACGCTTAGAATTAGAAACTTTTCGCCCAAAACTGAATCACTTCCAAACTCTGTTAGGGGGTAAAGCTCAAGAAGTGGGAGAAGCTGAGGCACAGATCGTAGATGAAGCTCTCGATTTTTGGAGCGCAGCAGAAACGGAAGCTGCGCAAGCTCAAAATCAGTTGCCCTTTACCCCGATTATTATTGATGATGAGCAGAAACTGACTGATTTAATTGCAAAACTCAAAACCTGCCAAGATCCCCAACATCCTGTTGCTTGGGATACGGAAACCACAGCATTAGAACCAAGAGATGCAGAATTAGTCGGTTTAGGATGCTGTTTTCAGCAGGATGAAACCCTGACTGTTGCCTATATTCCCCTCAAGCATAAACGGGGACAGAATCTAGAGAGCGATCGGGCTTTGGAACTTCTGCGCCCCCTGCTCGAAAATCCTGCCTATCCTAAAGTTTTCCAAAATGCTAAATTTGACCGGTTAATTCTCAAAAATAATGGCATTAATCTACAAGGTGTTGTCCTCGATACCCTACTTGCCAGTTATGTCTTAAATCCAGATAGAAATCATAGTCTCAGTGTCTTAGCTCAACAAGAATTAGGTCTGATTTCCCAAAGTTATGAGCAATTAGTTCCCAAAGGAAAAACTATTGCTGATATCGATATTTCTTTAGTTGCTCAATACTGTGGTATGGATGCCTATGTCACCTTTCAGCTTGTCCCCATCTTTGCCGGAAAACTAAACCAATTCCCCAAACTTCAGCAGCTCTTAAAGGAGGTTGAAATTCCCTTAGAGCCGATTTTAGCCCAAATGGAATGGACAGGAATTTCTATCGATACCGATTATCTTAAAATACTCTCCAAGGAGTTAAACGATCAACTCAGAACCATTGAACAAAACGCCTATCAAGCGGCGGGAGAAGAATTTAACTTAGGTTCGCCCAAGCAAGTCAGTGCCCTATTATTTGATAAACTGGGATTGCCCCCACGCAAATCGCGCAAAATTAAAACCGGATATTCTACTGATGCGGCAACCTTAGAAAAACTGCAAGTGGACGATCAAACGGGTGTAGTAGAGACTATTTTAGAGTACCGCATGTTAGATAAACTAAAATCCACCTATGTCGATGCTCTGCCCCAGTTAGTCCATTCCCAAACCCAGCGAGTGCATACGGATTTCAACCAAGCGGTTACCAGTACAGGGCGCTTATCTTCTTCTCACCCCAATTTACAAAATATTCCCATTCGGACTGAATTTTCTCGCCAAATTCGGCAAGCGTTTATTCCTCAGTCTGGATGGGCATTAGTAGCGGCTGATTATTCTCAGATTGAATTAAGGATTTTAGCCCATTTAAGTGGAGATTCAACCTTAGTAAATGCCTATCAAAGTCAGCAAGATGTACATAAAGTTACGGCTCAATTGCTGTTCGATCGTTCGGAGATTACCCCAGAAGAGCGCCGCTTAGGGAAAGTGATTAATTTTGGGGTCATTTATGGTATGGGAGCGCAACGGTTTGCCAGAGAAGCCGGGGTAAACGCAAGGGAAGGTAAGGAGTTTATTGACCGGTTTAATCGCCAATATCCCCAAGTATTTGAGTATTTAGAACTCGCAAAAAAGCAAGCCATTAGTCAAGGATTTGTAGAAACCATTTGGGGAAGAAGGCGCTATTTTGAGTTTGAATCTTTGAGTTTGCAGAAGTTACGGGGAGAGTCCCTAGATCAAATCAGTTTAGAGAAAATGCGAATGAGCAAAAGGGATGCCGGATTATTGAGAGCTGCTGCCAATGCACCCATTCAAGGTTCGAGCGCCGATTTAATTAAAATGGCAATGGTGAAATTAGATGAAGTTTTATGTCCCTATGAGGCGCGGATGCTGCTGCAAGTTCATGATGAATTAGTACTGGAAATGCCAGTAGAGGAATGGGATGAGGTGTCGGTGAAAGTTCAAGAGACGATGGAACAGGTGGTTTCTTTAAAAATTCCTTTGGCGGTAGAAATTCATCGAGGAAAGAGTTGGATGGAAGCTAAGTAATTCACGCAGGACTTTATTTAAGGGGGCAGTGAAGAAAAATAGCGTTACTCTTTAAAAGAAATTCAAGGTAAAGTGATTGCCTTTTTGTAGAAAAGAGATTATGCTTAAATATGGATAACAATACGACTTAGTTCAAGTGGCGATCGCTGGAAGAATTTAATCTATCAACAGTAAACGATCCAGAAGAAACTGGGCGTTGAGATCAGCCATTGTTTGCTGAGTTGGGGTTCTTCCTGAAGCCGAATAACTCAAGATTAAAAATAAAAATGGAGATCGAATCATGGCAAGCATTATGCATTGGATGGAAGAGGGTAGAGAAAAAGGTAAGCACGAACAAGCCGTGGCAATGATTTTGCAGCAACTGCCTTGGAAAGTTGGAGCGGTTAAGCCCTATTTACAGGAAGAAATTGAGGCGCTCTCTCTGTCGGCTCTAGAGGATCTATCTATTGCTTTGCTGAAGTTTTCGGACTCTAATGACTTGGAATTGTGGTTAGAGCGGACAGCGAGAAAAATTCCCCTCAGTGTTTCCTAGCCTAGTCCCATTCCTCGATGATACAGCAGTTTGCGCTCTTATGAGGTAGATTAAATCCTTTTGCTGAAGGAATACGGCACGCAAATTCAGCCTTGTATCGATACTGATACTTGGGACTTGATATCAAATTGAAAAGATTAGATAAAGATTAGATTAGGAGTAGGTATTTTTGGCAGCGATCGCCACTTGATCCACTGGATCTTGAGCGAGTCGATTCAGGGCAGACTCTACCCCTTCTCCTTCTCCTCCCAAAGAGTGCAATGCTTGAGCGACACGGTGGCGAACTTGCCAATCGGGATCGTCAACTAAGGGAAATAACAATTCCACAGCTTCAGGATCGCCTAATTCTCCCACAGAACTGACGGCTGCGGAACGGACTAAATCTGTGGGGGAGTTGAGGGCTATTTTGAGTAAGGTTAAGGCGCGAGGATCGCCTAATTCTCCCAAGGTTGCCACAATACTCATCTGCAACAGCCATTCCTCCGTATTGCCATAGGCTTGTTCTAAATCCGGATAACCTTCAGTTAAGTGCAACGCCCCAATACCATCAGCCGCTGCTGCCTTGACATCAATTTCTGGATCGTTTTCCAGGCGATCGCGTAAAATATTTAAACTTTCCTCTCGATTAACCTCTCCCACCGTCGATAACTGACTGATCGCTGCATAGCGCACCCGCACATTACTATCAATGGCTAAGGCTTGAATCTTGCTAAACGCCACGGCTGGATCGAGCAGACGCAATTGATTCACCCCGCGTAGGCGATCGCCATAATTTTCCGAATCTAATAATTGCTGAACTGATTCAGGGGTTACACTCATAGACTTCCAATACTCTCAATAGGGCAAATCCGATCGATACATATCGATACACATAGGAAAAGAACTTAACTCTAAGCCTCCAAGAGATCCCGCAAAATATCTGCTCTGGTAAGGATACCCACCAACTCCTGGGCATCATCCAAAACCGGTAAACGGCGAATATTATGTTTTTGCATTACCTTAGCGGCATCGCGCAAAGAGCGATCGCCCGTGACTGAAATGGGGCGATCGCTCATCACCTCACCCACCGTCAAACCCATCGCCTTACGCAAATCCTTCTCATAGGTTGATGGATTTTCTAAATAAATCACACTATCTAGCAACATAATATAGGGCGGCGGCTCCACCCCCGTTTCTTGCCACATCAAATCCGTCTCTGAGATCACCCCAATCAGCTTACCTTCTGCATCGACGACGGGTAAACCACTAATACGGTATTCCACCAACAAGTGAATTGCCTCCTTCAAGGAAGTATCTGGGCGAACCACCATAGGATTTGCAGTCATGACATCAGCGACGGTTTTCGGCATAGGGGCCTCTCCCAACAATTTGGTATTGAGTTTAACTATTATAGGGGGAATGGGGAAATGGGGAAATAGGGAGAGGAAGAAGCAAGGACTCATTTCCCCTTATTGTTAATTGAACTGCCAATTGGCTTAAAAATTGACAACGTAAAATGGGTTGAATTGAATTCTCAAAGCTAAGTCTCACAAGACGATTGCCTATTCCCTCGTTCCCAGGACATACAGCAGTTTCCTCTGCTATGCAGCACATTAAATGGCAGTTTTTAAAGAGAGCTAGAATAATTCAAAGCTAGATTGAGTTTGCTGTTCACTCCCCCTATTACCCCATCCCCCTATCTCCCCATCACAGAGCAAAGCGCTGTAACTTGCACGTTGTCCATAGGCTTTGGGACAATGGGCAAGATGTTCTCTATCTAATCGCTAATCATTTCACCGGTTCAACATGAAAATCGCACAAGATATTACCAAATTAGTCGGAAATACACCCTTGGTTCAACTGAACCGCATCCCGCAAGCAGAGGGCTGTGGGGCCAGAATTGTGGTTAAACTCGAAAGTATGAACCCAGCTTCCTCAGTCAAAGACCGCATTGGAGTCAATATGATTGATGCGGCGGAAAAAGAAGGGTTAATTGCTCCCGACAAGACCGTTTTGGTTGAACCCACATCTGGGAATACAGGGATTGCGTTGGCCATGGTGGCTGCTGCACGAGGATATCGATTAATTTTATTAATGCCGGAAACCATGAGTGCAGAACGGCGAGCAATGTTAAAGGCTTATGGAGCCGAGTTAGTCTTGACTCCAGGCTCAGAGGGCATGGGAGGATGCATCCGTCGAGCAATGGAAGTGGTAGAACAAACCCCCAATGCTTATATGTTGCAGCAGTTTCAAAATCCAGCTAATCCCCAGATTCACCGCAAAACTACGGCCCAGGAGATTTGGACTGATACAGATGGCCAGGTGGATATGATTATTTCTGGTGTAGGGACTGGGGGCACCATTACGGGGGTTGCGGAGGCGCTGAAGAAGAAAAACGAGATGATTCAGGCGATCGCCGTGGAACCGCAAACGTCCCCAGTCTTATCCGGTGGACAACCGGGACCTCATAAAATTCAGGGGATTGGAGCTGGATTTGTGCCAGAAGTTTTAAGGGTAGATTTAATTGATGAAGTCGTAACGGTTTCCGATGAAGAGGCGATCGCCTATGGTCGCCGTTTAGCGAGGGAAGAAGGCTTACTTTCTGGCATTTCTAGTGGTGCTGCAGTCTGCGCTGCGATCCAAGTTGGCAAGCGCCCAGAAAATAAGGGTAAATTAATTGTGGTCATTCAACCGAGTTTTGGCGAGCGCTATCTGAGTACCCCCTTATTCCAAGATCCAGAATAGGAGGACACTCCAGACATGGGGACGCGGGAATGGGGAAGAGGGCTGTGAATTACTATGAAACCCTAGAAATTGAGCCAACGGCGACTTCAGAGGAAATTCGCCAAGCGTATCGCCGTTTGGTGAAACTCTATCATCCGGATCTCAATCAAGCGGTGGGTGATAAAAACCGGATCGTGGAGATTAATCTGGCCTATGAAACCCTCAGCGATTCCCACAGTCGCCGAGTGTACGATCGCCAACACTTTCCTTATGGTCAAAGGGGCGATCACTCCAAATCTCCCCAACCCTCTACCCGTTCCTCTAAAAAGCCCCTAGATCCAGATCGACATTGGCAACAATGGCTCTCAAGAGTCTATCATCCCGTCAATATTTCCTTAATCGAGATTCTCTACTCCATAGAAGCAGAAATTGATGACCTTTCTGCCGACCCCTTTGACGATCAATTACTGGAAAATTTTCAACTGTATTTAGAAAATTGTCGTTCCTTATTGGAGGAAGCGCAACAGCACTTTCGTTCCCTCCCTAATCCTGGCCCAATTGCCAGCATTGCCGCCCATCTCTATCATTGCCTCAATCAAGTCAGTGATGGACTTGAGGAGTTCTCCTGGTTTCCTTACAACTATGACGAACACTATTTACATACTGGGCTAGAACTGTTCCGCATTGCCCGTGGATTGCGTCAAGAAGCCCAAGATGCCCTGCAAGAGGTTTATGCTGACGCTTGATTACCGTTAACCATAACGATCGCTTAACCAAAACTGACGTTTATTAATGTTCAAGGGCATTCTCAGGAGTTCCTCAGAGTAATATGAGAGGATAATTCATAAAGTCCTATGGAACCTCTGATTGATGATCGATCGCCATCTAACCATTCGCAAATTCTTCTCCCTGTTGGCCATCGGGGCGATCGCGCTCCTCGTCACCAGCAGCCCTGTATTGGCCCAAGATCTCACCAACAGCACGGGATTCAACCCTCAAGAACTCCTACGCTCTGCCCTACAGAGCATTGAAAACCTCGGGCCAATTGGGGCGATCGCCTTTATTCTCCTTTATATTGTCGCCACTGTGGCCTTCCTGCCTGGTTCTATCCTTACCCTGGGTGCAGGAGTCGTCTTTGGAGTTGCTTTTGGTTCGGTGTATGTGTTTATTGGCGCAACCCTAGGCGCAACCGCTGCTTTTCTCGTGGGACGCTACTTAGCACGGGATTGGATCGCCAAGAAAATCGAAGGTAATACTAAATTTAGTGCGATCGATCGAGCCGTTGGTGAAGAAGGCTTAAAAATTGTTCTCCTCACTCGACTCTCTCCAGTCTTCCCCTTTAACCTGCTCAACTACGCCTATGGATTAACCCAAGTCTCCCTCAAAGATTACTTTATTGGTTCCATCGGCATGATTCCCGGCACAATCATGTATGTTTATATTGGCTCCCTAGCCGGCAATCTGGCCACGATTGGCACAGGCGATCAACCCTCTAACCCAACCATTACTTGGACATTGCGGATTATTGGATTTATTGCCACAGTTGCCGTTACCCTTTATGTTACCCGCATTGCCCGTAAAGCCTTAGATGGAGCAATTGAAAACCATTAACAATGAACAATTAGGTCTGAGGTGAATTCAATAGACCTCTTGCATAAGTGGGTAGAAAATAAATAGTAATGGAGTAATTCTATATTCTTATCCCTATTGCCTATTCTTTAATTCCCTGACTTCTGCAAGAAGTCTAATTAATTTCCCCATTCCCCTATTCAAAACCATGTCATCCCTAAACTTATCTCCTATCGATCGCTATAACCAACAGTTAATTGATCGGGTTCATCCCCAAGATTGGGTTAATCCAACCCCTGCAGCACAATATGATTTAGTCGTCATTGGTGCGGGAACTGCCGGGTTAGTCGTCGCTGCGGGAGCCGCAGGATTAGATGTCGGCTTAAAAGTCGCTTTGGTAGAAAAGAACTTAATGGGAGGAGATTGCTTAAATGTGGGTTGCGTGCCTTCTAAATGTGTGATTCGCTCCTCTCGTGTGGTAGAAGATATCCGCAATGCCCCTAATTTTGGCATTCATCCCTCAGAAGAGATTAACATTAACTTTGCCCAAGTTATGGAACGGATGCGGAAAATTCGTGCCGGAATTAGCCACGATGATTCGGCGAAAAGATTCCAGAGTTTAGGGGTTGATGTCTTTTTAGGAGAAGGGCAATTTACCAGTAATTCGACTCTGGAAGTTGCCGGGAAAACGCTACCGTTTAAGAAAGCTGTAATTGCTACTGGTGCCAGGGCTGTGCGGCCGAAAATTGAAGGGTTAGAAGAAGTAGGGTTCTTGACCAATGAAACTGTGTTTAACCTCACGGAATGCCCGAAACGGTTAGCGGTAATTGGGGGTGGGCCGATTGGTTGTGAATTGGCCCAATCGTTCCACCGTTTAGGCGCTCGAGTCGTTTTATTTCACAATAAGGGACATTTATTAGACCGGGAAGATCCAGATGCGGCAGAAATTATTCAAGAGCAGTTTAAACAAGAAGGAATTCAACTGATTTTAGAGAGTCAGATTCAACGGGTAGAATCGACTCCAGAAGGTAAAGTGATTTATGTTTCTAGCCAGGGAAAACAGGAACCCTATCCCGTAGTTGTGGATGAAATTTTAGCTGGTGCAGGTCGTGCCCCCAATGTGGAAGGCTTGAATTTAGAAGGTGTTGGGGTGGACTATGATCGCAAAGGGGTGAAAGTAAATGATTATTTACAAACGACGAATCCCAAAATTTATGCGGCTGGCGATATTTGTATGAATTGGAAATTCACCCATGCGGCGGATGCGGCGGCACGAATCGTAATTAAGAATACGTTGTTTTCTCCATTTGGGTTGGGGAAATCGAAATTAAGCGATCTTATTATGCCTTGGGCGACTTATACCGATCCAGAAATTGCCCATGTGGGACTTTATGAGTGGGAGGCACAAGAGAGGGGAATTGAAATTGAAACGATTAAGGTATTAATGAGTAGTGTACATCGGGCGATCGCCGATGGAGAGACGGAAGGCTTCGTTAAAATCCACTATCTCCAAGGTTCGGATAAAATTGTCGGTGCAACTATTGTTGCACGTCATGCCGGGGATATGATTAGTGAAGTGACCACGGCGATCGCGGGTAAGATCGGTTTAAGTCAACTTTCTAGCACCATTCATCCCTATCCCACTCAAGCGGAAGCTATCAAAAAAGCTGCCGATGCCTACAAAAGAACCCTCTTGACTCCTAAAACCAAAAAATTCCTCAGTTTCCTCACCAAACTCTCGTAGAAACAATAATGAGAGAATAAAACCTCTGTCGACTTACTCTATCATAATTCCAGATTGCTTCAGTAAGATGGTTTGATACTAATATAGTTAGGGTGAATATAACTCTAAATGAACGGATGGAAGAGAAGAGCGTAGGCACTTTAATTGAAGTTAATCCAAAATTGCTGCAAGAAGCTCTTGAAAAGTTTACGAGTTCGTATTCCTAATCCCCATAAGGGAGATAGGAGCAGGATTAACCCGGATGCTCATGATCGTTACCATGATTACCAATCCGAAAAACTACAAGGGATAAATGGCTTGTTGGTTTTTAACTTGTGGACAACACTGGGTTTGATGGGGACAACAGCAGCAGCAAGCTTGATTGTGATTAGACATGATTGATTGTTTCCTTGCTCATGGATGGGGTAAAACTTGGGGGAACCCCTCTTCTGGTAAGGCTTTGAGAAGAGGGATCGGGCACTAGATTAGATTAGGTAGAAGCGATCGCGACGATAAAAACAGCCCCATTCACTTCTAGATAAACGGCTTCTTGCTGTGCCTTCTTTCCGTAATCTTGCAAGAGTTGATAGAGCAGGTCTAAAATCTCTTCATTGGAGGAAAACCGATTGTTCATTATTAGTAATATAGCGGGCCTAAACGAATTGTGAAAAAGCATCGTATTTTTTCAGATCGGGAAGATTGAACAACTTGAAATCAACAAAGAGTTGAAATAAACGCTTAACACAAGCAAATAATAAACCCTTTTAAGATTTCTATTTGTTTTTTGCTCTCGGAATGGTTAGAATGCATTTGACCGGCTCGTCTCTTGAAGTTCAGACTTTTATTTTATCTGATTACGAGCTTTTTTGTTCATAAATCCAATAGGCCCGCTATAGACATGGCAGACCTTGTAGTATTTTGACGTTTGATTTAGGCAATTATCGGCCAGGGAACATTCTTGAACTGATTGATCGCCAATTGCGGCTTGATGATCCTAGTAAAGCTCTAGTTGTACCCTCTTGGGTTAAGGATCTCCATCCAGAGTGGTTAGCACAAGCGAAAAAATCAGGTTTGCTTAAATGATGACAAGGGGCGGCAATTGATTGATTCCGGCGAAGACCAGAAACCCGGTTTCTTCAAGAAACCGGGTTTCTAGACATGGGTGGGGGCGGGTTTAGGGAATTGATGGGTGGGTGTTCTAGATTTGGGTATAACCCGCTCCTAGAGGGCTTAAGACTATCATTGGGCATCGCGCCGTTTACAGCGTAAAGCGCTGTAACGGAGTACAGTCTTATTCAGATAAGTCATTGCGAATGGAACGAAGTAGAATGAAGCAATCTCGACTATCTCGTGGATTGTTGCGATTGCTTTCCTGAGGTTGCAATGACAACGACCTAACTTAACATTACCCGCGCTCCAGTTCGGCAATGTCCAACATCGTCTTCAACACTGAATCCGGATTCAAACTAATCGAATCAATGCCTAACTCCACTAAAAAGCGGGCAAATTCTGGATAATCACTCGGTGCTTGACCGCAGATGCCGATTTTACAACCCTCCGCTTTTGCGGTTTCAATGGCTAATTTCACCATCCGTTTCACTGCTTCATTGCGTTCGTCAAACAAGGGTGCAACTAAGCCAGAATCCCGGTCTAAGCCTAATGTCAGTTGGGTTAAATCGTTGGAACCCATGGAAAAACCATCAAAGACTTGGGCAAATTCGGAGGCTAAAATCACGTTGCTCGGTAACTCGCACATCACATAAACTTGTAAGCCATGTTTACCCCGTTTTAGTCCATGTTTGGCCATTTCTGCTAACACCTTGCGCCCTTCTTCTGGAGTCCGACAGAAGGGAATCATGGGGATGGCATTCACCAATCCCATCTCATCGCGAACCCGTTTTAAGGCTTGGCATTCTAAGGCAAAGGCTTCCCGATACTGGGGGTCGTAATAGCGGGAGGCTCCGCGCCAACCAATCATGGGGTTTTCTTCCTGGGGTTCAAATTGACGACCGCCTAAAAGATTGGCGTATTCGTTGCTCTTGAAGTCGGAAAGGCGGATAATCACGGGATGGGGATAAAAGGCAGCCGCGATCGCACCCATACCATAGGCTAACCGATCGACAAAGAAATCGGGTTTATAGGGATAGTGGGCGGTAAGCTCCTCAATCTCGGCTTTCACGTCCCGATCTTCGAGTTCATCAAAGTGAAGGAGCGCCAAGGGATGGGTTTTAATTTGATTGGCAATGATGAACTCTAGGCGAGCCAAACCCACACCGTCGCAGGGAATGGCTGACAACCGGAAGGCTTCCTCTGGGTTGCCCACATTCATGAGAATCTGCGTGCGGGTTTTCGGCAGTTCATCTAACACCGTTTCTTGCACGTCAAAGGGTAACAAACCGGCGTAAACATTGCCCTGTTCCCCTTCTGCACAGGAGACGGTAATTTCCTGACCGTTGGTTAACCGCTCCGTGGCTTTTTCACAACCCACCACTGCCGGAATGCCCATTTCCCTGGCAATAATGGCGGCATGGCACGTCCGTCCACCCGTATTGGTGACGATCGCACTCGCTTTCTTCATAATCGGTTCCCAATCTGGATCGGTGCGATGGGTAACCAGTACTTCCCCGTATTGAAATTGATCGATTTGCGACACATCCAGAATCACCCGTGCCGGTCCAGAGGCGATCGCCTCTCCCACTGCTCGACCTTGCACCAACATCTCGCCCTTTTCTTGCAACTGATAATGCTGTAGGACTTGCCTCGATTTCTGGGACTGCACCGTTTCCGGCCGCGCTTGCACAATAAATAACTGCCCGGTTTGCCCATCTTTCGCCCACTCAATGTCCATCGGCGTATAGGTTTGGCGCAATTTAGAGTAATGATCCTCAATCATCACAGCCCAATTCCCTAACTTGAGAATCTCCTCATCCGTGAGGGCAAACTGTCGTTGCAGCATCCAGGGAACGGGCACAATTTTAGTCGCATGATTGCCATCGTGACGATAGACCATCTTAATGGCCTTACGACCTAGGCGTTTTTGCAAAATCGGTTTGAACCCTTCCCGCAATGTGGGTTTAAACACCAGATATTCATCCGGGTTTACTGCGCCCTGCACTACCGTTTCTCCTAAGCCATAGGAAGCGGTAATCAGAGCCGTATTCTTGAATCCCGTTTCCGGGTCGATGGAGAACATCACTCCGGAAGTCGCTAGGTCAGAGCGTACCATTTTTTGCACTCCCACAGAGAGGGCAACGTCAAAATGGTCAAAGCCTTTATGGGTGCGATAGGAGATGGCGCGATCGGTAAACAGGGAGGCAAAACAGTGATGAACCGCCTTGATGACCTCTTTTAAGCCGGAAATATTCAGATAGGTGTCCTGTTGACCGGCAAAACTGGCATCGGGTAAATCTTCTGCGGTGGCTGAAGAGCGTACTGCCACATCGGGAGTATGACCGTAGAGTTCACCTAAGCGCTTATAGGCGACGGCGATCGCCATTTCGATCTCTTTGGGGAATCGGGTGTTGAGAAGGAGCGATCGCACTTGTTTGGCTCGCTGACGCAACAATACGATATTATCCACATCCAAATCCGTCAACAGTTCCCGCAATTGCGGCTCTAAACCCGCCGAAGAGATAAAATAACGATAAGCATGGGCTGTAATGGCGAATCCTTGGGGAACATTAATTCCTTTGGGGGTTAACTGACGAATTAGCTCTCCTAGCGACGCATTTTTACCGCCAACTAACCTAATATCTTCTAAACCGACTTGATCGAACCAAAGGATAAAAGCGTTTTCCTTCCACAATACCAAAGCTTTAGATTTTTCGGTATAAGCGTTTGTTAAATCAACAGTTTTCAACATTTTTTTGATCGCTCCCAAAACTGGAATAATAGAGGCAAAAGGGAATAGGCAACAGGCAATAGTTACAGCCTGCTGCTGTGTGCTACATCGATTAATTCCCTTAAAAAGGGGGGTTGGGGAGATTTTTGCCTATTGAATCAAAGCGGTAAAGATTCAAAGAATTTATTCATGGGGTAGGGGATGGGAAGCAACGCCATCTCTGCCGGGAATCTTTACCTGAAAATGGAATAGGATAAAAGGGGCTGAAAAAACGATCCCCGAATATTAAAAAACGATTTCAAAAGTGATTATCTCAATTCTAGCAAAAGAATTTTAAAGTAGACTAAAATTGTCGAGTTAGAAATTGAGGGAAAAATGAGAAGTGAGTTACGGATATAAACCGCGATCGCCAAGAGCCTGAGCCACACGACCGACACCCAAGGTATACGCCGCTAACCGCAACGGAATTCCCCGTTGTTGAGACGTTTCATAAACCCGATGATACGCCCGTACCATCAAGCCTTCCATCTCTTGATTTACCCGTTCTTCATCCCAGAATACATAGGACTGACCTTGTACCCATTCCAGATAACTGACGACTACACCGCCAGCATTAGCCAAGATATCCGGCAAGACCATAATGCCGCGACTGTGCAACAGTTGATCCGCCACTAGCGTAACCGGGCCATTGGCCGCTTCTGCCACAATTTTTGCCTGAATTCGAGGGGCATTTTCTTCCGTAATCCGATCTTCGAGAGCTGCTGGAATCAAGACATCACAGGGTAAGGTTAACAGTTCCTCATTGGTAATCCATTCACCGCCTGGGAAGTTGTTCATCGGGGCATGATTTTCGACCACATGCTTACGCAACGCCGGAATATCTAAGCCATTTTCTGCAAAGATAGCACCGGAGACATTGGAAACTGCCAACACTTTAGCGCCTGCTTGATGGAACAACAGAGCCGCCGCACCTCCAACATTCCCGAAACCTTGAATGACCACGGAAGCACCCGCCAACGGTTTATCCTGTTGCGCCAAAGCTTCGCGCACCACAATCATCACACCTCGACCCGTTGCCTGTTGTCGTCCCTTAGAACCACCGACAGAGAGGGGTTTACCGGTGACAATACCAGGAACCGCATGACCGACATTCATGGAATAGGTATCCATCATCCAAGCCATTTCTCGCGCCGAAGTTCCCATATCGGGAGCTGGAATATCGACGGCTGGGCCAATGTCTTTAATCAGTTCGCTGGTATAGCGGCGGGTAATGCGCTCTAGCTCACCGACACTATATTGACGGGGATCAATGGCAATACCGCCTTTAGCTCCGCCGTAGGGAATGCCCAATAAGGCACATTTCCAGGTCATCAGCATGGCTAAAGCTGAGACTTCCTGCAACGTAACGGAGGGATGATAGCGAGTTCCGCCTTTATAAGGGCCGAGAACATCGCAATGTTGAACTCGGTGTCCAGCTAAAACTTGGACTTCTCCGGTATCAAGCTTAACGGGGATGGAAACGGTGACGACTTTGCGGGGATTCTCCAAAACGGCCAGGATACCCGGATCGATATTAAGTTCGGAACCGGCTTGCTGCAAATAACTACAGGTGCGATCCATGGGGCAAATATGGGCCGGTGTGGGAGGCTGGGGCATCTTAACTGAGGATGGCATCATCAGAGTTTACCTCTTATGAATGGTGTTAATTCAACCTTATAGTTTTACGTTAGCTCAGTTTTATAAAGAAAAACAAAAAACAGTAAATCTCGTAACAATTTGACATTATTTAACAAAGTTCTCATAATCCGGGTCTCCCCTTCTCCTGCGCACCTTACCCGTCACTGGTGCAAAGTGTGCTATACCAGGAAAAATTGAGTTCTATTAGGGCACAGTTTCCTGAATGAGACGATTAATGATGATGGGTTTTGGTAATCGGTGGTGGGTTGGTTTTTGGTGTGCAACAGCGATCGCCACTTTATTCTCTAGTAGCGTAGCGCGATCGCTCGATCCTATCGAGTTGGCTCAGGTTGAGGTTAACTCTCAGGCAGTGGAGTATTTGAATCAAGGGTTGCAGTTGATTCAAATGGGAGAGGTGGAACGGGCGATCGCCGCGTTTCAAGAGTCAGCACGGTTAGGCCCCAATTTAGCTCCAGCTTCGTATAATTTAGGTCTAGCGCTGCGGCAAAGGGGGGATCTTCAAGGAGCGGCGAGTGCCTTCCACCAAGCCATTCAGATCGATCCGAATTTCGCGATCGCCTACGCTAATTTAGGGGCAGCGCTGTTGGAAGGGCGTAATTTACAACAGGCTCAGGAGTATTTGCAAATGTCAGTCCAGCTCGATCCGAAGTTGGGGGTGGGACATTACAATCTGGGATTGGTACAAAAGTTACAGGGAAATAGGACGGCGGCGATCGCCTCATTTAAGCAAGCTATGGTGTTTTCTCCCACTGCTCCAGAACCCTATTATTATTCAGGTTTGATTTATCAAGAACAAGGGCAATTAACCCCAGCGATGGAGAGGTTCCGTCAGGCAGTGGACAAAAATCCAGAATATGCCCAAGCCTATTATGCGATCGGCTCCATTTTATTACAACAAGGGCAACTGGATGAAGCGCTGAATGCCTTCCGAAAAGCGGCTGAAGCCAATCCTAATTATGGGAATGCCTATTATGGCGCTGGATTAGTCTTTATAGAACAACAAGATTATCAAGAAGCACAACGGGTATTAGCGTTTGCACAGAAACTCTATGAGACAGAAGGCAATCAACAGTGGGCGATCGCGGCGGCTCAATTATTACAACGAGTACGGGACTTAGAACGATAATTTTGGGTGGTAAGGGAAACGAGTCGCACATTAACCTGAGAAACCCAGTTTCTGGTTACCAGGGCTAAATATCATGCAATAATTCGGGAAAATTGGCATTACAGACTTGTTCAAAACTATACAGCGCTTTGCGCTGTAACGGAGTACAGTCTCATTGAGATCAGTCATTGCGAAGGTCACGCAAGTGGAATGAAGCAATCGCAAAATCCCCCAATCTTGGCGATTGCTTCCCTGCGGTCGCAATGACAACTCACATCTACGATCAACAATGTACCTTATAGCAGCGCGAAGCGCTGTAAATATAATCTTCGGGTAAATCGGGATAATCTAAAGGGGTTTCGCGCACGGCTAAATCTAATCCCGACTGATAGCCATAGAGCATCGCTTCGTCTAAATAAGGTTTCAGGCTCGGATTTTCTTTCATCAGGCGGACAATTTCCCGGCGCTGTTCTCGGGTGATTGCTCGCCAGCTTTTCGTGCGTCTTTCGGGCTGAAATTACCACGTTAAGAAATGCCCCAATAACACGCCTAAACAATTTCTGCGTTCTTGACGCTGCTGTTTGCCCAACGATTGGAGTGCCTCCACCAGATTGGCAATATCTAACTGTTTGAATTCACCGGTTTTTAAGAGGTGAGATTGCTGCATCAGCCAACCATAAAAATCGGTTTCATAAAGATGGGTTTCCATTCTGTTCATCTAACCTTTAAACCGGTAATATTATAGCAGACATCTTTGAAGTAGTAATACGGGCTTGTAAAGGTTACGGGGCGATTATATAATTAAACGAAAGGTAGCTTTGATGACGATGGTTAGTTCCTTTCGACAAGCGGATGATAGTCTGCCCAGGGTAGATTATGGGGAGATGCTCGATCGCATTGTAGAGGCGATCGCCAATCAGCCCGGTTTATTTCGCGTTTCCGATGATTCTGAGCGGTTATTGGTTAATGTAGAGGCGATCGCCCATCAGATAGCTCACCAAAATCTGACCGATCCCATCCTAGGGGTAGATTGGCGGGTTCGCGCTGCTACCCTCAATTTCAGTGACTCCTGCGCTGCACAGTTTCCCGATAAAATCCGAGCAATTAGACAAGCACTCCTAGAGCAACTCCAATCTAGCTTAAACGCAAAAAACTTAGAAACCAGCACCTTTCTGTCGAGTTTACTTCAGGATTTCTCCACCTTTCAGAATTCACAACCTAGTTTAGATTTAAGTTATCCCTTTACGCCTTATACAGAATTACAAAAACAACGCTTACAAATTCAATCTCCTGGCTCAATTAAATTTCACAAGTTAACCATCACCGTCGATAGCACTGATGCCCTAAATCGCAATTTACCCGAAGAATTAAGGCGTTATATCTACGAGCAGCTTCATGCTGAAACGGATGAACAACAAGACGAGCTAGAAGATATGCTAAGGGATCTGATAGCAGATAAGGATTCCGATCTAGATCGGCTAAAGCGGTTGGTGGACACGGAAGTTTTGGGACAACTGAAAAAAGCGGCGAAAATTCAGTATTTAGAATATTTAGAAGAAAATATTAATGCAAAAAAACATCGAGAGGTAGTTTATCTCAGGGATTTAATTCGTCGCCTAAAAGCTCTGAATGATTATATTGCCGATCCCAATAAAGCGGATGCAGAGTATGAAGTTTCCTATCAAGGGAAAACCGTTAATTTTCGTCAACTCTTCTCCCGTGCCGAAGCCTTAGATATTTTACCCGTTATCCCCATCATTGAAGGCTATTTAGGAGAAACAACAGATCCCCTCCATAACAGAAGACAATTTATTTTTGGGCTGAAACTGAAATTAAATGGCCCGGTGCAAAATCAGGGGAGCAAAAATGCCTTTGATTATTATTGTAGTTTACTGGATTTAGAGCAGGAAGAAAATCAGGCTTCTGCTCAGACTAAATATGGACTAGAAAAGATTTTAAAAGTCACATTTTTATATTTCTTTGTTTTTGCATCCGATTGCAATCCAGAGGCAGAAGGATATAATTATAGTGATGAATTACAGTACGATCCAGTGAGTCGTTTTGAAGCGAATATTTTAGGAACACTGCAAGGAAATAACAATCAGGAAAAAGTAGGACTGTTAAGAGGAATTCGCAAAGGATTGGAAAAATTTAAGGTTAAAGACAAAGTTGAGCGCTTGGTGAAATTAGTCAAGCATACTTTAACACGGGAAAGGGTTATACCTTCGAGTGAACATTGTATTCATGTGGGAGTGAGGAAAACGTTATTAGAAACAGATGTCGATCGAATTTTGAACCGACTAACTCTGTTTAAGGATGTTCTGAGAAAAAATCAGAAGGAGTCTCTTCAGTATTTATCGGTGGGAGAAGCGACGGTAAATCCGGATATCTTATGCCAATTACCGGTTAAAATCAAGATAGAAGATATTCGCTATGCAGAAACGAGCGATCGCCAATCTTTTTCTATGAGCTATGATCTGGATAATCTTCAGAGCTTTCCTGTGTTACTAACGCCTAAGAAGTGTCTGACTGATGGAGTCTATAAGAAACACTATGAAACTTTACAAAGCAGAAAATTAGTATTGTTTCATATCGATACAGTCAAAAACGAAAAATTAGATGATCGACAAGCATTTCTATACCGCTTTACCTTTACCCTGCTCTTCTATATCGTAGTTCAACAGTTAGCCAGTTATCTCCCCAACCCCGAAAACCTATTTATTCCTATTGTCCGCTTTCATCTCACTAATAAAAACAATTCATCCCCCCTTGAAGAATTCATCCTGAATTTGTCGGTTACTGTCTCCCATCTGCTCAATGAAGAGAAAATACTGGCAAACTTCCAAGGCTTTGATATTACGAGCAACAATATTCATAAAACGAGAAATGGTCTTAGTTCTCTCTATTCCCGACTGCCTAAAGTTTTCTCATTTGATAAACTGGAGGAAACGCCTAAATTAGATAAGTTAGCCATTATTGTGGTTTCCAGTCGCGAAACTGATGCCCAGTATCAAACGGATAAATCCCAACATCTCTCTAATTTAATGGGAGAAGTGGTGAGCGTTACTCGTCGGGAAGATGCTCGGATAGAGATTAATTGCTTAAGCACATTCTCCGATTCTTATCTGCGCTCGGAAATATTTGATAATCCTTTAGTTATTCGGGATAAAATCACGGAACTCTATCAGCAAGGATATCGGCATTTTGTTTATATTGCCAAAGCTCCCTATACCAGCAGCTTAAATATGACGGTTGAAGAGGATCGCTTATTTTTTATGTCGCGATCGCTGATTCGTTGTCTGCGAAATAATAACCCAGATATTCTAATTTATCCGATGTTTTTTGACAAATATTATGTGCGCTCTTCTATGAATCTCACACCCAAATCATTGTATGTTCAAGATATCCGCGAGTTAACCCAGTTAGTGGACGATCCCAGTCAGCAAGCAGTAGTATTCTTTAATTTGTTTAATGGACTGAAAGTGGGTAATACTGACGAGCGGTTTTATAATGGAGTAATTTCCTATGCTACCCTCTTAAATACTTATAAGGGGATTTTGGATAATGAGGTGATTTATCAAGGACTGCTGCATGAGGGAGAATTGAAACATGATATTTTACAGTATTTGACGCTGTTTCACTTCTCTCGCTATGAAGCCACGCACAATATTAGCTTAAAGCTCGATCCCTATCAAAATATTATTGGGGATTATTCAGTGGGTAAGTTGTCTTTGTTTAAGCATATGAATGGGAAGTCAGAGTTTAATTCTTTAGCGTTTCTGACGGAAGCAAAAAAGGCGTTAAGAGTGGATTAAAATCAGCAATGAAAATAGAAGATCAAGGACGACCATTTGAAATTGGATTTAATATTGGGATTCTCAATTATCTTCACCAAAAACAATTGTCACCGGAATGGGTTGATTATTATCGTCAAGAGCTAACAAACTTAAATTTCACAGAAATTAATAAAAAACTGATTGAAAATGCAGGTTCAATGAGTTTCAGCGATCGCCAGATCATTGAAACCTGGAGTCAACTTTTACTCTTGAAGGGGTTTCTGGGTGGGTATAATTTTTTAGCAGAATATCTGCAAGCGACGGGATGGCGAAACGTTGAGCGTTGTTTAGAGGTGCTTTATTATCAATGTGCGTTTGCGGGGGACAATAGTCTGAAGACGTATCAGAAGAGTGAAGAGCAGCTTTTTCAAGAGTGGTTATCTCAGTTAGAGGGACTCGATCCAGAGCAGTTAAAGACGTATATTAACCAATATAAGGGTACAGGAGAGTTTTTAAGAGCGGATACGCTGTTGTTGCTCCGCTATACTCGAAGTTCGCGACAAGAGTACCGAATTTTGGTGGTGGATGAATCCGTATTTGCAATTCAGTCGGAAAAGGATCTGACGAACTTAGGGCATTTTATTGAACTGATTAAAAGCAAATTAATTCAAGAAATTAATTATTTGCGCTCGAAAAGTGTGTTTTCTAAGCTGAGAATTGATACCGGAGAAAATCCAGATTTAGAGTTTCTCTTTTCTCCGGGTTTGAAGGATTATTTTACGGCGTTTAAGTCGAAGGATAAGGAGAGTGCCAAGTTGATTCAAGCGGGAGGATATGCGTATAGTTTTTATCAGTTTTTACAGAAAATAGGGATTATTCCTAAAGATTCTAAGGTGATTTTGAGTGCGATGGGATACAGCGATCGCACGATGAATACGATGACGATCCATCTGGAAAATCTCTCCTTGTTTGAAACCTGTTATCAAATTTACAAGAATGAGTCCAGTGGGAAAGAGACGATCGCAGTGCGAAAACAGGTGTTTAATCAGATCAAGCGTCAGATGGGTTCGAGTTTCAATCGCGGTAGGGAGTTTGTAGAAAAGTTGATTAACATTCCCCCAGATCGAACCACAGTGGTTACCCATAACGAGCAAATTCAGGAGTTTCTGACTTCGGTTGCACCTCTTCCCGATGATATTGCCCAAGAGTATCATCTCGATTCTAGCCTGGATTTACGCAATGGCCATGCTGAGTTGATCTGGCGATCGCTCCTTTCCGATAGTTTGTATCTTTTTTTAACGGGGAATCCAGGAATTGGCAAAACCACGGCGATCGCCAATTTCCTCAAACAGCATCAAGACGAGGGGTTTCTGTTTTTCTACGTCAGTCCCCGCAAACAGGTTAACCTCGATATCCTGGAAAAATTTAAGGATGATCGGGGAAAATGGTGCAGTAAAAACTTAGTGTGCTTAAACACGAATTCCCAGATTATTGCCGAACACAAAGGTTCTTATATGGTACAATATCTTTCCGATCGATGGCAAGGCAATTTTAGGGAACAATCCGTTTTATTTATTGATGGAAACCAAGCTCAAAAGAATCAGAAAACGTACCCTTCTCGCTTGCAACGCAAAACTGAAGATCTAATCGTCGAAGCACCCAAAAATACAGCGGGAGTCATTCGCAGCATGTGCGAAGCTATCCATACCCTTGTCGATCGTCAAAGCACCAATAAAATCGTTGCCTCCATCTCCATTCAATCCTTGAAAAAAACGCCCAATGGAAGTGATACGCTCAAGCATTTTGGCCAAATTTTCAAGGGAGCCTACAATAGCAAAACTCAAGCCGTGATTCCAGCAAAAATGCAAGCCATTTCTAAGCGGTTTAAGCACTTGTTTATCATGATTGATGAAATCACCGGAGATGATAGTGGCGCAGAATTCCTAAATCGCATTACTCAAATTCTCAGAGAGTATGGATTAACCACAGGACAACATGGATTTAATCCTAAAATTATTATCGCTGATGCTTCTATTGTAGACAAAGATGTCATTCAACAGCATTTAAAATCCGGCAATTCGGAACCCGATAAAATCTTTTTCCGCAAAGCGAAGAAAGCGGCTTCACCCTTGACGCTAGAGCGGTTTAAATTCAAACACTATCCAGCAACCCTCATTAACACTAACTCCTATCCCGCGAGCAATCTCAATATTACCTACAATATTATCATTCATTCAACCCAATTTCAAGAGCGCGATCGCTTAAAACCCAAAGAAGATGATTTACACAAAAAACTGCGAGAACAAATTTTAGCAGATATTGAGTGCATTACTGAAGAACAGGGGGAAACAGACGCTCAAATTTTAGTCTATATTCAAAATAAACAACGATTGCAACAACTGATTGAATCGCTTCAACGTCTTTGGCAGAGGTTTGAGAAAAACCAAGACTATCTAGAAATTCATTCCAGTCTTTCCGAGAGCGAAAAGCAAGTCATTCATCTCTATCAAAACCAAGTCAAAATTATCTTTATGACTTCTTCTGGCAGTCGCGGATTATCCTTTCCCAAGGTTAAGCATATTTTAGTGGATATTCCGCGCTTTCAAGTCGAAAAAAACTTGATGGAAATCATTCAAGTCATCTATCGCGGACGAGGAAACCCAGAGCTAGATAATCAATCCAAATCTTTACACTTTTATCTGGCAGAACGTGCCGTTTACTTTGACGATGAGCCACAGCTTTCCCTGCAAGAGAAAATTCTCAGCATTTTCAATATTTTGCTTCTTCTCAAAGCGTCGATCATGACGCGGATTCTGGGAGCAGGAAAAATTGGCAGACAAGACTATTTAATTATTCCCATTGGTGGAAAATCGATATCTGCGGCTGGACAAACTCTCAGCTCTCAACTGGCGAATTTGCTTAGGGAACTGAAACTAGAAGCAAGAAATTGTCCCAAGGATCGGCGCTTAGAACACACCTATGAGCATTTAAAAAGGTTACTGAGTCAAGCTGATTTTACGATTCCTAAACCAAACAAGTGTTCTTATATTTCTGAAGAGTTTAAGGATCGGTTCTTAGAGTTTAGCCAGCCTGATTTGAGCAGGTTGATCGATTTCCCACCTTTAGAAACGGGCTATTTTCAAGGCAATTTGCTCATGGTTCCCTTGGGCGATCGCGTGGTTTCGGAAACCTATACTTTATTTCTGGACTTAATTCTAGATCGGAGAACTGATGACCTGTGGAAGAATTTAAAGTACATTAGTAACTCAAAAAGTGACTACCCTGAAAACCTCAAATTTGCCACGAGAAGCGCGATTGATTTAATTGATGAAATTCGCAAAACTCAGAATAAATCCCAACACTACGAGCAGCAAAGTGAGCAACTCGATCGGTATTATGCGCTGCCGTTATTAACATTTGTCGCTAGAGAGCAGATGAAAGCATATCTGGCAGAAGGCGATCGCACTCCGTTTCTAGATACCACATTTCGCTATATTCTCGAATGCTATGTGCGATCGCTCTATCCCGTCGATAATATTCTCCCCATTGGCGATCGATACGAGGATTTTCCGTTCATCATCTTCAATAGCTACAGTTTAGGCGACATCCGCCAGCAACGATTTACCGATCGCTATCTGCTTAATTCCCATGAATTGAACATCCTCAATTTAGTTCTGTCTCAAGACAAAAAATAAAAATCAAGACTCAATTTAGTAATTCTCAATACAGTTTATTGTCTCAAAACTGGTTATAACACAGGTCAAGTCATACAAGAATAACCGCTTCTAGGGTTCCGATTGAAGTTTACAGTACTTCAGTGACTGGTCCAAGAGAAGCAAGCTAAAGTCTAATCCATAAAAGACTATAGCTCCACGGCGGGATAAAAGCCCGGGAGATTTTGGCGTTGAGAAAGAGTACGTCAAACTCCTGGGCTTTCTTCTTGTTGGACGTATTCAGAACATACTTAAAAATATAGAGCAACCCATAATGAGCGAACAACTTCCATTTCAACCTCCTGATTCTGAAGCTCAGAAGGCTTTAGAAAAAGAGAGAAATTTACCCCTAAGCGGTTGGCAGCAGGAAGTCGATCGCGGATTAGAATATGGTTTAGAAGCTGCTCAAAGTATCCGCGATCGCACCATTCCCACCTTTTCCCGTGGAGAACTCCCCCACTACGCCGGGATTAACACCTTTCTCAAAGCACCTTACTTAGAAGATGTGCGGAACGTCGGCAACTACGATATCGCCATTATCGGCGTTCCCCACGACTCCGGAACCACCTACCGTCCCGGTACTCGATTTGGTCCCCAAGGTATCCGTCGTATCAGTGCCCTTTACACCCCCTATAACTTTGAACTTGGCATTGACTTACGCGAACAAATCACCCTTTGCGATATCGGTGATATTTTCACTATTCCTGCTAACAACGAAAAATCCTTCGATCAAATCTCCAAAGGCATTGCCCATGTCTTTCATTCCGGTGCATTTCCCATCGTTTTAGGCGGCGATCATTCCATTGGATTCCCCACCGTGCGTGGTATTTGTCGCCACTTAGGAGATAAAAAAATCGGCATAATTCACTTCGATCGCCATGTGGATACCCAAGAAACCGACTTAGACGAACGGATGCATACCTGCCCTTGGTTTCATGCCACCAACATCAAAAATGCCCCCGCTAAAAACCTCGTTCAACTGGGAATTGGAGGCTGGCAAGTTCCCCGTCAAGGAGTCAAAGTTTGTCGAGAGAGAGCGACCAATATCCTAACGGTAACCGACATTACAGACATGGGATTAGATGCTGCCGCAGACTTTGCCATACAGCGAGCTACCGATGGCACAGATTGTGTTTGGATTAGCTTCGATATTGATTGTATCGATGCGGGTTTTGTCCCCGGAACCGGTTGGCCAGAACCCGGCGGGCTCCTACCCAGGGAAGCACTCTACTTACTGAAAAAAATTGTCCAAAATACTCCCGTTTGTGGTTTAGAAGTCGTGGAAGTTTCCCCTCCCTATGACATTAGTGATATCACGGCTTTAATGGCCACTCGCGTCATCTGTGATACGATGGCTCATTTAGTTATTTCTGAGCAACTTCCTCGCCAAGAAAAGCCTAGCTATATTCATCCAGAAGCCCAACCGGAACACGTTGAATGGACCTAACCCGAGGATATCACTAGAGGCAGGTAAACAACGTGCATGAAACTGATATGACCAAAGCCTTAATTTTGACGTTGCGAGACTGGTGGAATGACCAAGAAGAATCGCCCAAAATAGAAACGGTTCACCTAATCGTTGGTCAATTCACCTGTGTCGAACCGGCCAGCTTGCAATTCGCCTTTGAAGTGCAAACTCAAAACACGTTTTTAGAAGGAGCCAAACTGGCTATTCAAGAAAAACCCTTAATCGCCTTTTGCCATTCCTGTCAAATCGAATATCGACCGCAAATTGGCCAGCACTATGCCTGTCCAACCTGCAATTCTCCTATGGAAGATATTCGCTCTGGACGAGAACTCAAAATCGATCGCATTGAATATAGCCCATTAACCCCAACCAGCCATGCACCAAACCTTTGATGCTGCCTTAGAAATTAACTTACTCCATGCCAACCAAGCGGGAGCAGACCATAATCGTGCCCATTTTGATGAATGGGGGATGACTTGTCTGAACCTGATGAGTAGTCCGGGTGCAGGAAAAACGGTTCTTCTAGAGAAAACCTTAGAAGCCTTGCATTCTGACCTCAACATGGTCGTCATTGAAGGAGATATGACCACCGAACTCGATGCCGAGCGTCTGCGTCAATATGGCGTGCCCGTCATTGCGATTAATACCGGGCGTTCCTGTCATCTGGACTCCAAGATGGTCTCTGGAGGCATTCACCAGTTAGCCAACCAATACACCCCTTCCGACTTTGATTTAGTTCTGGTGGAAAACGTGGGCAATCTGGTGTGTCCCGCAGAATTTGAGGTGGGCGAACATGCCAAAGTTGCCCTCTTAAGCATTACTGAGGGAGAAGATAAACCCCTCAAATATCCAATTATGTTTCAAGAAGCGGATTGTCTCTTGGTCACCAAAATGGATCTCGCTCCCTATCTAGACATTGACCTAGAGCGGCTTGAAGCAAACGTGCGGCAAATCAATCCTCACGTTACCCTCATTCCCCTATCGGCAAAAACCGGTGAGGGATTAGATGCTTGGTTTACTTGGGTTCGCACTCAAGTAACCCCAGCGTCGGCTCAACCGCTGGCGATGCCCGTTTAGGTTGAATTAAAAAAAGCTACTCCAATGTTCTGCCAAAACTTGGAGTAGCTCTAAACCACAAAAACAGTCCATCGGTCTAAGTAGACCGGGAGAAAATAATTATGACAGAAAAGATTTTGTTCTGGGGAATTTTGCTCTTCCTCTTTGGAACCCTAGGCATTGGTGTCTGGGCTTCTAAGCAGATTAAGGGAGATAGCGTCAACTATTTGGTGGCTGGACGGGGGCTGGTTCTTCCCCTAGCGGCTGCCACCTTGATGGCTCAGTCGGTGGATTCTAATGCAACTTTGGGCAATACGGATTTAGCGGCTGAATTTGGATTTTGGGCGGGTGCGTCGTTACCGATTGGTTTAGCGTTGTGCTTGTTTCTGACGGCGCTGTTTTTCGCTAAACCGATGAACCGTATGGGATTGATTACGCTACCCGATTTCTATCGTATCAAGTACGATCGCACTACAGAATGGGTGGCATCAGTGATTATGGTGCTGAGTTTCTCCTTTCTACTGGCGGGTAATCTGGTGGCTGGGGGCTATTTGTTCCAAGCATTCATGGGCACGAACTATACTGCCGGAGCCATGTTTATTGCCATGATTGTCCTCATCTACACGGCTAGTGGGGGATTGTTTGCCGTTGCTTATACCGATGCGATTCAAGTGGCGATCGCCTTAGTCGGTATGATTGCTCTAGTGGGTTTTATTGGCTTTAACTTTGGCTTTACCATTCCCGAAGGCATGGGCCCCATGCACTTGGAGCAGTTAACCAATCCAGGAGCGGGTGCAGCGATTAACTGGGCAACCCTCTTAGCCTTGGGTTTGGGCGATATTGTGGCGATTGACTTTATGGCTCGTGTCTTTGCCTCCGATAGTCCAGAAACCGCCCAAAGAGCTTGTTTTATTGGCTCTGCGGGAACCATCCTGATTGGCGTGCCGTTCTCAATGGTGGCGTTGTCTGCACCGTCTATTTTAGCACAAGCGAATATTACCCCAGAGGGGCCCCTGCTCTATGCCTTGCTACAAGGCGTTGTTCCTCCCCTAGTGGGACTTTTGGTGATTGCAGCGATTCTTTCTGCTTCTTTGTCCACAGCAGATGGGGCAATTTTAGGCACGTCTTCGGTGATTGCCCATAATATTATCGGCATTCGCCATGATGAACACAATGCTGGCGGCGATCGTTTATTATTAATTACCCGATTAATGGCCGTTGTCATTACCGCCATGGGCTTATTCTTTGCCTTGCGTATTCCTCAAACGGGGATTCTCTTACTCTTAGCTTTTGATATTGGCTTTGCTGGATTATTAATTCCCCTAGCCGGAGGACTCTATTGGCCGGGGGCAACAAAACAAGGAGCCTTAGCCTGTATTATTTTGGGAACGCTAACTCGTATTGTCATGTTTGTTCTCATGCCTACGACATTTGGCTTGGACAATACTTTACTCTATATTCCCAATGATTTATTTACGCCCGATTTTGATGGCTTTCCTACTTTAATTAGTCCTTTCGTTGGATTAGCGGCCTTTATTATCGGATCAAATTTAACCAGAGGGAAAGGTAATACAGCTAATGTCCTAGAAGAGCGCGACGCTCATATAGCGCTGCGCGCTAGGGAATAGGGAATAGGTTTCACTTCGTTCAACCCAACCTACGGGAAAATGGCGAAGGTATTGTGAGAGGCAAGGGGCTTTTAAGCCCCTTGTTAAGCGCAACATGATACAGGAATGATATTAGGCCACTTTCTATTGCCTATTGCCTAATTGCTAAGATGAATAAACCGGGTGAATGTGCCAAATATCTCTCGCGTATTCGGCGATCGCGCGATCGCTAGAAAACTTACCGATCCTCGCCGTATTCAAAATCGATTTTCTTGTCCAGCTTGCCCGATCTTGATAGGCTTGACTGACGCGTTCTTGACAGTTGATATAATCTGCATAATCAGCAAAGAGCAAATATTCATCCCGATCCAATAAGGAATCAATAATAGGCTGAAATAACTCCGGATTTTCGGGTGAAAACTCCCTTTTCGTAATTCCATCCATCACCATTTTCAGTTCGCGATTCCAGTGATAATAGGATTTCAGATCGTATCCCTTTGCTTTTAGTGCTTGCGCTTGGGATGCGGTTAAGCCAAACAAGAAGAAATTCTCCTCTCCCACTTCTTCCCGGATTTCAATATTTGCCCCATCTAATGTACCAATAGTGACTGCACCATTGAGGACAAATTTCATATTTCCCGTCCCCGATGCCTCCTTTCCTGCCATAGAAATCTGTTCTGAGAGATCGGCGGCTGGGTAAATTTTTTGTCCCAAGGAAACGGAATAGCCTGCCAGGAATACGACTTTTAGGCGATCGCCCACTTCTGGATCGTGATTCACCACCCTTGCGACCGCATTAATCAACTGAATCACCATTTTTGCCATAAAATACCCTGGAGCGGCTTTCCCGGCGAAAATAAACGTTCTAGGGACGAGATTTAACCCAGGATTCTGCTTAATCCGATAATACAACGTGATAATATGCAACACATTCAACAGTTGACGCTTATACTCGTGCATCCGCTTCACTTGAATATCAAACAAAGAATCTGGATTCACTTCTAAATCATTAAACAACAAAATATGCTCGGCTAAAGCCACCTTATGGTCATATTTAATCTGTTGCCATTCCTGTTGAAATTCAGGATCGTCAGCATAAGGTTCTATCCCTCGCAATTGATCTAAATCCGTAATCCAGTCCTGGACAATTTTTGAGGAAATTAATTTAGACAATTGGGGATTACTCAACAGCAACCAGCGCCTTGGTGTAATGCCATTCGTTTTATTTTGAACCTTTTGCGGCCAATAGTCGTGAAAATCAGGTAAAACTTGAGCTTTTAACAAATCAGTATGCAGTTGTGCCACCCCATTAATGCAATAGGAACCTACACAAGCTAAATGGGCCATTCTAATCTTTTTCTCTGGATCTTCCTGCACTAAAGACATGCGCGATAACCGCTCTAAATCCCCTGGATATCGAGAACGAACTTCAT
Source organism: Roseofilum sp. (assembly GCF_982964205.1). Classification (NCBI taxonomy): domain Bacteria; kingdom Bacillati; phylum Cyanobacteriota; class Cyanophyceae; order Desertifilales; family Desertifilaceae; genus Roseofilum; species Roseofilum sp. The sequence goes on from NZ_CEZBFX010000009.1 coordinate 29,851, forward strand.
TTAAAAATCGCTGATTAATTTCATAAATGATTTCTAAATGCCTGGGGAGCAACGACTCAAATAAACTCACCGGCCAAGTTTCCAGCGCTTCCGAAAGTAGGGTATGATTCGTATAGGCAAAAACATGCTTGGTAATATACCAAGCTCTATTCCAGCCCAAGTTGTACTCATCCACTAATAGCCGCATCAACTCGGCTACACCAATGGAGGGATGGGTATCATTAAGCTGAATGGCCACTTTTTCATGGAAATGATCGAAATTCTCATATTGCCGTCGATAGCGGTTAATGATATCTTGTAGAGAACAACTGACAAAGAAATATTGTTGCTCTAGACGTAACTGTTTACCTTGATAAGTATTATCATTTGGATAGAGAACTTTAGAAATATTTTCTGAGAAAATTTTATCCGATACAGCTCCTATATAATCTCCGCGATCGAATTGAGCAAAATCAAGTTCTTCCGTGGCATAAGCTCGCCATAATCGTAACCGATTGACGGTCTGATTTTGATATCCAGGGACAGGAGTATCATAGGGCGTTCCAGTAATTTCGCGATCGCCAATCCACCGAACATGCATTTGCCCAGATTCATCAGGGTGAAATTCCGTATAGCCGCCAAATTTCACCCGCACACTGGCTTCTGGACGATACACCTCCCAAGGGTTTCCATAGCGTAACCATTTATCAGGACGTTCTATTTGCACCCCATTGATAATCAGTTGATCGAAAATGCCAAATTCATAGCGAATTCCATACCCGATCGCGGGCAAACTCAAGGTAGCCAATGAATCTAAAAAGCAGGCAGCCAATCGACCTAATCCCCCATTGCCTAAACCGGGTTCTGCTTCTAAAACGACCAAATCTTGTAGGTTTAAGCCCAATTGCGTTAAGGCTTTTACTGTATCGTCATAAATGCCCAAATTGAGTAAATTATTACTCAATTGGCGACCCATGAGAAACTCTGCGGACAGGTAATAGACGGTTTTGGCTTGATGTTTGCGGTAGCGACTGCTGGTATTGAGGCGATGATCCAGGAGGCGATCGCGCACCGTATACGCCAGAGCCATATAATAATCATGGGGCGTGGATAAATTAATCGTTTTCCCTTGAATACAATGCAGATTACGGATAAAATCCTGTTTTAAGGCTTCTACCTGACTTTCCTGACTGCCAGGATCTACGTTCATCACATCATTATCTTGGGAAAAAAATTGACTTGACATAATCTAATTTCAATTATAGTTACATAATTTTGAAGTGTAGATGTCAGAAGATACCCTAATTATGCTGTACTTAACCCACTGTTCTGGATCGCCGTAACAAGGTGATTTAAAGCCCTCTGCCTTGTTCCGATCTTTTTTCTTAAGTATGTTTTCCCCCATCTGGCATAACAGCTTTACTCAAGTCTGTTTTCTCCAACTTGGCTGTGTCGAATTGGGCATTTGTTAAGTTCGCCCGACATAAACTAGCCAGACTTAAATCAGCATAGCTTAAATTAGCATCGGTTAAATCTGCGCCAGTTAAATCCGCGCTACTTAAATCTGCACCACTTAAATCCGCGCCTCGAAGATCTGCACCAATTAAATCTGCTTCACTGAGATTAATTCCACTCAAATTAGCACAGTACAAATTGGCTCGAATTAACCGAGCGCGAAACAAATCAGCACCTAATAGATTAATCCGAAACAGATTCGCAGCAAATAGATCCGCTCGCAATAAGCGAATTCCGGGTAAACTAGCACTACTCAATTCAGCTCGGAACAGGTCAACGTCTTTAAAATAGCGTTCCCCTGCGGCATAACGGTCTAGAAATTCATTAACATTCATAGAGACGTTCAGGTTTTAACTCGAACACACACTCTATTCTCTCAACTGAAGGGGGCAAACGTCACCTATCTAGGGGGTTTTTCGTAACAATTTGTTATATAGCGCTATGGGCTGGTAATGGGGAATGAGGAATATAAAAAATAGAATTCACCTCGATCTATAGGCTTTCTTCTAATGTTTTCTGAGCTAATTTTGAACCATAAATAATCAAGCTTAACGTCGCTAAAGTCCCGATCGCATAAATTGTACCTTGAACCATCTGTCCTCTGATCCCTAAATCCAGACTGGAATTCCCTAATTGGGTAACATCCCCAATTAAAGAGCCAATATAAGTATAACCGACAATACCCGGAATCATACCGATCGATCCCCAAACATAATCTTGAAGAGAAACTTGCATCACTCCAAAGGTATAATTGAGCAAATTAAAGGGAAAAATAGGAGATAAGCGAGTTAATAATACAATCTTAAATCCAGATTTAACAACTGCCCGATCGAGGGCAAGAAATTTGGGATATTGGGAGAGTTTGCGGATTGCCCAATCCCTGGAAACATACCGTCCTAATAGAAATGCCAGGGTTGCTCCTAATGTGGAAGCGATAAATACATAAACCGATCCCCAGAATACGCCATAGATTGCACCACCACCCAGGGTTAAAATGACAGCGGGAATTAATAGTACAGTGGCAAGATTATACAAGAGAATATAAGCGATAATACCCTGTTGAGAATATTGAATCGAGATCAGTAGGGTTTTGAGCAAGTCCTGCATATTTTTCCCTTGCAGAACGATAATCGTTAAGGCAACACCAGATGCAATTAAGATTAAGGCGATCGCTCGTTGACCTAGACCCCTGTTCATCTGATTAACTCCATTTTCCCCAACTCTGAGCTAAGATATAGAATAATTCATTCTGGTGAATTTAATCTGAAATTCTGCTGAGTAGAAGATGAAAATATAGGGCTTTGTGCTGGGAATGAGGGATAGGGAACAGGTAATGGTCGCCTTATAGATTCTATATTATCCTTGCTAGAAGCAATTGTACCCAACCCTTACCCATTTTCATTGATCTAACCACCAACATGCTGCAAGGCATCTTCAGCGGCTTTTTTCTCTGCTTCCTTTTTGCGACGACCTTGACCTTCTCCATACTTTTTCCCCTTTACCCAAACTTCAACCCAGAAAATTTTCTCATGATCTTCTCCCGCTTCTTTGACTAATTTATATTCTGGTGTTTGTTGATATTCTTTCAATGCCCATTGCTGAAATTTTCCTTTACTATCGATTAAATTTGGAAGGGTTTGATCGTCTGATGACTCTATCAAATCATCAGCAATGTCTGTAAACAAACGAGTTACAAACTGCCGCACTTTGACGATACCGGTATCTAAATAATATGCACCAATAATTGCTTCTAATGTATCACTGAGTAAAGCCGGATTGTTCTGGGCATTGTTTTGGATTGCCCCTTTCCCTAAACGCATCAGTTCACCTATACCTAATTCTTCGGCTAATCGCGCTAATTGCTTTTCATCGACTAATTTAGAACGCAATCGTGTCATTTGAGCTTCTGTAATGTTTACGGAACTGCCATAGCGCTTATAAATGAGTTCGCTGACTAAAAACCCTAAAACGGCATCTCCCAAAAACTCTAATGCTTCGTTATCCTCTAGGATATCTGAATGCTCATTCGTATAAGAGCGATGGGTTAAAGCATGAAGCCAAAGAGCTTCATCTTTTAGGGTTGGCAGTTGAATGGGTTGACTGGAACGAGGCATAGACTATCTCAAAATAGTCTATAACTATATCACTTTTTCTATACACATGTCAACCGGAGATTGCTCAACTGCGCCTCCAATCAAGGATTATAGCAACCGCGAATTTCTTTGAATTCACCTAACTTAGTCCCTATTCCTGTTCCATTACTGTACAACCCAACAGGTTAAGGAGTCCCTTAAATAATCCCATTCGGTGTCAGAAATCAAGCCACAATCACGAAACTCGGCTAAGACCTGCTCCAGGCTTGTCCAAGCATTTCGTCGGTCAATGCGATCGCGAGCTTCCTGAAGAGCAGAAAAGGGATCGAAATGAATGCCGACTAAACACCCCATTCCGGAATAATCTCCTTTTGGACTTATTAGATCTACGTGCCAATATTGTTCGTCGAAAAAAACTTGAATAATCCAACCTTTATAATAATCAATCATGGGTTCTTTGTGGCAATAAAATCCGATTAATTCTTGATTTTGATCCCCTACTTCGATGGATTCCTCTCATCCGGAACGCTGTGGTCAATTGACCAGGCTTAGGGTTGAGACTGGGGCAAGGTTCCAGGGCGAATAGAAATCTCCACTTTCTGACCGGCTCGGTTAACTTCTAAAAACAATAATTCGCCAACGGTAGATTCTTCTACTAGCTCTTGGACTTCTGTGGCCTTTTGTACGGGAATTCCATCGACCCTCAGAATAATATCTCCAGGTTGTAATTGGGAATTTTCCGCTGGAGAATTCTTGACAATTCCTGTAATAATCACTCCTTCATTGAGGCTTTCGGCGATCGGGAATTGCTGTTGTTGCAATAAAGATTTGGCGGCAGGAGTTAAATCCACCATTTGAATGCCCAAAAATGGATGTTCTGCTGTACCTGTGGTAAATAATTGATCGGCGACCCGTAGGGCAGTTTCAATGGGAATGGCAAATCCCAATCCTTGGGCATCAGCGCGAATAGCTGTATTAATGCCAATCACCTGGCCCTGCTCATTTAATAAGGGGCCTCCCGAATTCCCCGGATTAATGGCAGCATCAGTTTGAATAAAACGCACGCGCTTATCTGGAATTCCAACTTGAGCGCTCGATCGCCCCGTGGCACTAATAATCCCAGCCGTCACCGTATTGTCTAAGCCTAACGGATTGCCAATGGCGATCGCCCACTGTCCTGGTACTAAAGGCTCTGAGCCACCGATTTCTACCACAGGCAAGCCCTGAGCCTCAATTTTAACCACAGCAATATCCGTTACCCGATCTCTACCCAAGACCACTCCCTGAAAGGTTCGCCCATCCCGGAGCGTAATATCTACTACATCTGCACCTTCAACCACATGGGCATTAGTAATCAATTGTCCTTGGGTACTCAAAATCAAGCCCGATCCCGTTCCCCGCTCCAACCGTTCGGGTTCAGTAGGGATATCGTCTCCAAAGAACCGATCCAATAACGGATTGCGAAATGGTGGAGAAATCTGAGATTTTACTCGTCGAGTGGCATCAATTCTGACTACGGCTGGGCCTACTTTTTCCACCGCTCTAGCAATAAAATTAGTGGGGATAGGCTCCGTTGATTTAGCGATCGCCGAAGGTTGAGGTAAAGGAGGCAACACAACAGGAACCGCAGAAGAATCGGAATAGCTTAAAACCCGATCTCGCTCCAGATATCGGCTCCCTAGCCAACCTGCACTACTTCCCATAACAAATACACCCAGATAAGCGATCGCCCGTTTAACCAATAAGCTCATAGCCTTTTATCCACCCAGAAGATCCTGATTACCATGAAGAATACAAGTGCAAAAACGCATCTTGTTTACTATCGACACCTTAAACTAACTCCCTTAATTTTAGCTTCCCATTTTCAATTAACTTTCACCTCTACAGCAATTTAAGCAGCAGCTTTTTCACACTGATGGTATGATGGGCACAGAAATTCAGCAAAAGGGTGAAGAGGTTATGGCAAAAGCACCGATATCTCCTGTGGTGCTGGTCATTTTAGATGGCTGGGGTTACCGTGAAGCCACCGACGGAAACGCCATTGCCGTCGCGAAAACACCCATAATGGATAGCCTACAGGCAGCTTACCCCAATACCTTAATTCAAACCTCTGGAAAAGCTGTCGGGTTACCTCAAGGGCAAATGGGTAACTCAGAAGTGGGTCATATGAACATTGGCGCAGGCCGAATTGTAAAACAAGAACTGCTTCGCATTAGTGATGCAGTAGAAGAAGGTTCCCTACAAGAGAACCCCGCTTTACAAACGGTTTGTGAGCAAGTCAAATCCCGCTCTAGCAAACTCCACCTGATTGGACTTTGCTCAGACGGAGGGGTTCATTCCCACCTAGACCATCTATTGGGATTACTAAAACTAGCCAAAACACAGGAGATTGAACAAGTCTGTATTCATGCGATCATGGATGGTCGTGACACCTATCCCACTGATGGGGTGAAAAACCTGGAAAAACTGCAAGCAGAACTCAACTGCATGGGAGTTGGGAAAATTGTCACCCTCATGGGCCGCTATTATGCCATGGATCGCGATCGCCGATGGGATCGGGTGCAAAAAGCCTATCAAGTCCTGATCGACGATACTATTACTGCTCAAGGGGATGCGATCTCACTTTTGAAAGCATCCTATGAGCAAGGAGTCACCGATGAGTTTGCGATCCCTGTCCGTTGCGCTCCAGGTTCAGTAGAACCGGGGGATGGCATAATCTTTTTTAACTTCCGCCCCGATCGCGCTCGGCAGCTTACCCAAGCCTTCGTCGATCCCGATTTTGACGGATTTGAGCGGACGATCGTCGATCCCCTGTCTTTCGTTACGTTTACCCAATATGATGCAAGTCTGCCGGTATCTGTTGCCTTTGAACCCCAAAACCTGAACAATATTTTGGCAGAGGTTTTGGCCCAACAAGGACTACGACAGTTTCGCAGTGCAGAAACCGAAAAATATGCCCATGTAACCTATTTCTTTAATGGGGGACTCGAAGATCCAGTAGAAGGAGAAGACCGAGAATTAATTCCCTCTCCCCAGGTTCCCACCTACGATCGACAGCCGAGTATGTCTGCCGAAGCCGTCACAGAAACGGCCATTTCTGCCATCGAAGAACAAGTTTATTCTATGGTAGTGATTAATTATGCCAATCCGGATATGGTGGGTCATACGGGAATGATGGATGCAGCCGTTCAGGCGATTGAAACGGTCGATCGCTGCTTAGGTCATCTGATCGAGGCGATCGGTAAAGTCGGAGGAACCACGATTATTATTGCCGACCATGGCAATGCCGAACTCATGTACGATGAGAAAGGGAATCCTTGGACAGCCCATACGACAAATCCCGTGCCTTTTATCCTGGTTGAAGGTGAAAAGCGTAAAATTCCTGGCCATGGCAACAATGTTGCCTTGAGAAGCGATGGTTGTTTGGCAGACATTGCCCCTACCATCCTGGAAATTCTACAAATTCCTCAACCTAAGGAAATGACTGGGAAATCTATGTTTCAGAACCCTGTCTATGAAGTGCAACCCAATCGATCGCCGGTTTCCCTCTCTCGGTAAACCCGCACTTCATTATTCCATGATTGTTTATTCCATTTCACCCTATGAGTGTTGTCAGTATCCTACAAATTGTTTGGGCCATCTCAGCCTTTAGTCTGGTGGTCTTAATTCTTCTCCATAGTCCGAAAGGAGACGGTATTGGCGGTATTGGCGGCCAAGCCCAGTTATTTACCAGTGCTAAAAGTGCTGAAACAACCTTAAATCGGACAACCTGGGCTTTAACTGTTCTCTTTCTTGGCTTAACGGTAGTGTTAAGCGCTGGATGGTTAGAACCTGTTGGTTAATGCCATGGCTCCTTGGCGATGGATAGCCAAAAGGTTAAACCTTTTCCGTCAAGGTCTATGCTTAAGATCTTGGATGGGCATGATGATACGACCCATCGCTTACGCGATCGCCACAGTCCTGTTGGCGGTCTTTTCTTGTACAACCATTCTAGCCCTTCCCCCCAGAATTAGGGTTTCTCTACCACAAGCCCATCCCCTCCCCTCCCTTTTAGCCCAATGGCACGATCCGGAAGAACTCGGAGACTATTTTGAAGCAATTAAACCCCTCAAAATTGGGTATTTAATTTGGTCTGAATTCCCCGTACAAGTGTCTCTGGATGTCGATAGCCCCGATCCGCGTTGGGTTGAAGCCGTCACCCGTGCCATTGAGGAATGGCAAGCCTATTTGCCCTTAGAAATTAGCGATCGCCCCGATCGATCCCATATCATTATTCACCGACAGCATCCTCCCCTCAAACTCGGCCCCGATGGTCAGCTTGGACGAGTGCGATCGGCTACCACTAACTATGAACTCTATCTTGACTCTCCTCCTCATCAGCCCGATCGGGAATACCTGCTCCATCGCTGTGAAATCTTCCTGACTCCAAATCAAACATCAGAATATACCCTCGCCACTGCTCGTCACGAACTGGGCCATGCTCTCGGTATTTGGGGCCATTCTCCCGAACCCACCGACGCGCTCTATTTCTCCCAAGTGCCCAATCCTCCCCCCATCTCCTCTCGCGACCTCAATACCTTGAAACGCATTTATCAACAACCCACCCACCTCGGTTGGCCCGTTCCGTCACAACGCTCTAGTATATGGGGTCACAGGGCCTCCCTCCCCTCCTTGCCCAGTCTTCAGTCTCTGCCTACCCTACCTCCTCTCCCGACGCTTCCTGCATTGCCCAAACTTCCCCAACTGCCTAAATTGCCTCCTTACCCTAAGCAATCTTGTCTAAAAGTTGGCGGCGTTTCTGTTCAAACTCATACTCAGTAATCAGTCCCTCTTGACGCAAAGCCTCTAACTCCCGTAGGGCATCCGCTACCGACTCTACTCGATCGGCGATCGGGCCAGTTGGTGTAGAATCCTGCTTCGGCCAAAACTTTGACCAATTGACTTGGGGGATTTTCAGTCCTGGAATAACAGGAACCGGGCCGGGATAATTCTGGTTAAATTCTTCATCATTTTGTACCAAATACCACACGCCATCAATTGCGCTAGCCACATGGGGAATTGGAGTCCAAGACAATAATAAATAGATCGCCCCCCATAAAGGTTGACCTAAATAAAACTTATGCAATCCGGCGATCGGAATCAACATCCCAGAAAACGCCAAAATCATACCTACTTTTCGACTCTTTTCCTTATTCAACACCTCATTTCACCTATAAAGCCCATCCTAATCTGCTTATACATATAATAGACCCTCTGATAGCCCTAAATTTCGTAGAATTACCCTTCTTTTCTCAGTATGCCCAATCAGGTAGGAATTAAGTGAAGGGATTTATGCAGAGGAAAAAAGTATTGAAAAAGCGTGGCACTCGCTAAAACCTTCGATCTCTAGGTGATACCGAAACATCACAATTTCCAAGAGTGAGAGAAAAGGATTAGAGTAGACGCTTATTGATCAAAAGGTTATCTTAGAAAAGCTATTATACCCTAGCTATAGTAGAGTGATGCAAGTTAAAATATAGGGAGAGATGAGATAATTTCTTCTAGCGATTTCCCGGAAAAAGAAGTGATTAATGATGCCTCCCGTATTAGGGGGAATCATGATTATGATAATTAATAAATTAGCAGAGAAAATTGAACTATAAATTTCATCATATCTGGAGGTTAAATTGACTAAGCAAATCGTTTCTCAACAAAAAAACGCTCGCTTCTTCCCTTTACGCCTTATTCTCGTCCTCCCTTTTATTACCCAAATTATTGTAGCAGTTAGCCTAACGGGCTATTTTTCCATCCGCAACGGTCAAAAAGCAGTCAATGATGTTGTCCGTCAACTCCGCCAAGAAGTGGTCGCCCGCGTTAAACTTCACTTGACCAGCTTTATGGCTAAACCCATTGAAATCAATCAAATGAATGCCAGAGCGATCGCTCTCGGTATGCTCGATATTGGCGATCGCTCGGAATTAATGCAACATTTTTGGAATCAGAGTCAGAGTTTTGGCCAAACCGTACCGCTCTTTATTTTCTTTGGGAATGCTGCTGGAGGTTATGCAGGTGCGGGATTATTTGATTTGGGCGAAAAGAATATCGAATTGGCTTATACACCGGATTTCAAGCCAGGGGGCTTACATAGCTATGTCGCCGATGAAATGGGTTATGAAACCTCGCAACCCTACTATGAAGAAGATGGCGCGATCGTTGCCAACAATTATGATTCACGGCAGCGTCCTTGGTTTCGCGAAGCAGTAAAAGCGAAAAAAGCGACTTGGACAGATGTTTATATCTATGCTGAAGGAATTTTGGGAACAACAGCCAGTCAACCCCTTTATGACAATGACGGCCAACTTCTCGGCGTTACAGCCGTAGATTTTTCCTTGGAGGGAATTAGCAAGTTTTTGGGTCAAATTGAAGTTGGAAAAACGGGTAAAGTTTTTATTATCGAGCGCGATGGCTTTCTGGTGGGGAGTTCCAGCGATGAATCTCCTTATGTCGAAGCACTTCAAGGAGAAGAAGCGGAGAAATTGCCAGCAAATGAGAGTGGAATTCCCTTAATTCGCCAAACAGCCCTGGCAATACAAGAAAAATTTCCAGGTTTTGCATCGATCGACGAGGAAAATCAACTCGAATTTATGATTGATAGTCAACGTCAGTTTGCCAGCATTTCCCCCTTTCAAGACAATTATGGTTTGGATTGGTTGATCGTTGTCGTGGTTTCCGAAGCTGATTTTATGGAGCAGATCGATGCCAATACCCGAAATACGGTTTTACTCTGTCTTTTAGCACTCATCGCTGCTGCACTCCTCGGACTCTATACCTCGCGCTGGGTGACTCAACCCGTTTTGGGTTTGGCGCGATCGGCAGAAGCCCTGTCTCGCAAAGATTTAGAGCAGGAAGTCTCTGGTGGGACAATTTCCGAACTCAATACTCTTGCGAATGCCTTTAATCGCATGGCAATCAAGCTTAAAGCATCATTTGAAACCCTCGAAGGCCGAGTCCGAGAGCGAACTGCAGAACTAGCGATCGCCAAAGAAAAAGCCGAAATTGCCAATCAAGCTAAAAGTACTTTTGTGGCCAATATGAGCCACGAGTTGAGGAGTCCCCTCAATGCCATTCTCGGTTTCGGGCAAATTATGACCCGCTCCCAAACCTTGCCCAAGGAACATCAAGAAAATGTCAGTATTATCAATCGTAGTGGCGAACATCTGCTGACCTTGATTAACAACATCTTGGATCTCTCGAAAATTGAAGCTGGACGCATCACCCTCAATGAGAAAAACTTCGATCTCCATCAGCTTCTCGGAGATATTGAAGATATGCTGCACCTCAAAGCCGAAGCCAAAGGACTGCAACTTTTGGTCGAGCATACCAACGAGATCCCTCAATATATTCGCACCGATGAAGTCAAACTTCGTCAAGTGTTAATCAACCTCATTAACAACGCCATTAAATTTACCGAAGAAGGGGGCATTTCCGTTCGAGTGGGCAAAGAAGCCCAAAATGAAAATTCTACTCGCATTCTATTTGAAGTCGAAGATACCGGAGCGGGAATTGCTCCTGAAGAACTCAACAAGCTCTTTGAAGCCTTTGTCCAAACCGAAAGCGGAAAACAAGCACAAGAAGGAACCGGCTTGGGTTTGCCCATTTCTCGCAAATTCGTGCAACTGATGGGAGGCGATATCCAAGTCAAGTCGCAAGTCAACAAAGGTACGACCTTTTCCTTTGAAATCAAAGCTACCATGGTTAAAGAGAGCGATATTGAACGTAAAGCCCCCAAACGTCCAGTTATTGCCCTCGAACCCAACCAACCCCGCTATCGCATCCTCATCGTCGATGACAAACCCCTCAATCGCCAACTTTTAATCAAACTCCTCTCTCCCTTGGGATTGTCACTCAAAGAAGCGAGTAATGGACAAGAAGCTATCAAAATCTGGGAAGAGTGGGAACCGCAACTGATTTGGATGGATATGCGAATGCCAGTGATGGATGGCTATACTGCCACGCAAAAGATCAAAGCAACAACAAAAGGGCAAGCCGTGGCAATAATTGCCCTCACTGCAAGCGTCTTAGAAGAAGAAAAAGTGGTGGTACTATCGGCAGGGTGCAACGATTTTGTGAGGAAGCCATTTCGAGAGGAAGAGATTTTCCAGAAGATGGAAGAACATATCGGAGTGCGCTTTCTTTACGAGGAAATTGAGAGCACGCCGAGTAAAGAAGAAGAAATTCAAGAATCCATTGAAGAAAAAATGAAAGCGTTACCGGACACCCTAAAAGAGAAATTACAAGATGTTATCTTGAGATCGGATTTAAGTGGGATCGCTGGAACCCTTCTAGAAATTCGTCAAGTTGATGAAGTTCTGGCGGAAACTGTGCAACAATTCTGCGATCGCTTTGAATACGATAAAGTGCTAAATTTGTTGAGCTAAACTGCTAAGTATATAGGTGCCTGACTAATATACAAATCTTGATTATCAAAATTATGAACTTTAATTCCATTGATCCAGAACCAGGAAACATTCTTGTTGTTGATGATACTCCTGCTAATCTTCAACTCTTAATCCGTATATTATCAGAACAAGGTTATAAGGTTCGTCCTGTCCCTAACGGACGATTGGTTTTTCAAGGAATTCATCGGGAATATCCTGATTTGATTTTACTTGATATTCAAATGCCAGAAATGGATGGGTATGAAGTGTGCCAGAAGTTGAAAGCTGATGAGCGCACGCGAGATATCCCCATAATTTTTATTAGTGCCCTCAACGATGTATTTGATAAAGTCAAAGCGTTTGAGATAGGAGGAGTTGATTATATGACTAAACCTTTTCAAGCAGCAGAAGTTTTAGCTCGCGTTAAAACGCATATCACCTTATCCAAATTGCAAAAAAAATTGCAAGACAAAACAGAAAATCAGGACAGAAAACTGCAAGAAAAAGCTGTTACACTAGAAAATACAGTGCAACAATTGGAACGTACAAATCGTCAACTAGAAAGTGCAAATTTACAATTAGAAAATAATTTAGAAGAGCTAAAAAAAACCCAGTTACAATTAGTACAAAGTGAAAAGATGGCAACATTAGGTCAACTGGTAGCCGGAGTTGCCCATGAAATCAATAATCCGATTGGGTTTATTGATGGAAATATTAACTATGCTTTTGAATATATTCAAGATTTAATTCGATTAGTAGATCTTTACCAAAATGAAGGGCCGGATCGTGATGCACAAATCCAAGAATACATTAAAGAAATTGAACTGGATTTTTTGGTTGAAGATTTACCGAAAACAATTACATCGATGAAAGACGGTGCCGATCGCATTCGCAATATTAGCAAATCCCTCCGCACATTTTCTCGTAGAGATAGCGATCGCAAAGTTAATTTTACAATTCATGAAGGAATTGATAGTACATTATTAATTTTAAAACATCGCCTCAAAGAGACTGGAGAACGTCCCAAGATCGAAGTGCTTAAAGAATATAGTGATGTGCCGGAAATTAACTGTTTTCCAGGAAAACTCAATCAAGTGTTTATGAATCTTCTCTCTAATGCGATCGATGCCCTTGATGAGGCCTTACAAAATCCTTCTCATTCTCAACCTCAACGGATTACCATTAAAACTGAAGTGGGTGCAGAAAAAAATCAAATCATTATCTGGATTGAAGATAATGGCATAGGAATGGCAGAAGCAACACAAAATAAAGTTTTCGATCATTTATTTACGACTAAGGGTGTCGGGAAAGGAACTGGTTTAGGACTTTCCATTACTCGGGAAATTATCGAAAAGCAACATGGGGGAAAAATTTGGTTTGAATCGGAATTTGGGAAAGGGACGAAATTTGCGATCGCGCTCCCACTGTCTTAACGTAACCCTCTTTTATCAATGTGCCGAAATGACTGCTTCTGTTTGCTTCTGATATCAAATCCGGTTATCCCATTTCTCTTTAAGATTGCCATTAATCGATCCTTGGGAGGTAAGGGGCTGGGGGCCCCTTTTTAAAGCGCATCATCATAGATAAATGGTATTAGACAGTTGTCATTGCGATCGGAGGGAAGCAATCACCAAGATTGGGGATTGTTGCGATTGCTTCATTCCACTGGCGCGACCTTCGCAATGACATATCGTAACTGATTATTCGGATTTGATCTGACTTGCTAGTGTGACGGCATCCATACTCGATGGTTACTACGAATAACAACAACCCATCCTTACTTGTGCATCTTGAACTACATATTTGCAGAGCGGTAATTGTCCATGTATGGTCTACTCTACTTTTCAGCTCTTTGGCTTTTCTCTTATTCTACACCTCTTTCAGCACACTGACAAAACCATTCTCCGCGTCCCCATATCCCCGCATCTCCGTGTCTCGTAATTTCCCCATTCCCTATAAATACGGAAAACCGAATTTTACTCGAACCTCCGACTCCATTAGAATAAAACAAGTGCATCATCTCAATGCCCTTAACACCGTTAGTAAACCTATCCAAAAAAAGCCATGGGATTTTTTGATTCAGAAATTGTTCAACAAGAAGCAAAGAAACTCTTTGAGGATTATCAATCCCTGATCCAACTTGGCAGTGACTATGGCAAATTCGATCGAGAAGGAAAAAAGCTGTTCATCGAACAGATGGAAGCCTTAATGGATCGATATAAAGTATTTATGAAACGCTTTGAACTCTCCGAAGACTTCATAGCCCAAATGACCGTTGAACAGCTCAAAACCCAGTTGGGCCAATTTGGAGTCACCCCACAACAAATGTTCGATCAAATGAATTTCACCCTAGAGCGGATGAAATCTGAACTAGAAAAACAATCGTAAATATTGAACCCATCCTATGGCTGTGGTCGGGGAAATTCACTTGGAGAACGGAATTTCTCCACCGGTTCATTCGCCAAAGCTTTGTGCATGAAATCGCGCCAAATCGGAGCTACAAATGTACCTCCAGTAACTCCCTTAGCCAGAGGTCTATAATCATCATTGCCGACCCAAACCGCTACAGACAATTGGGGTACATAACCCACAAACCAAATATCCCGCTCCGAAGTAGTTGTTCCCGTTTTACCAGCCGCTGGACGACCCAATCTAGCACCAGTAGCTGTTCCCCGTGAAATCACCCCTTGCAATGTACTATTGAGAGAAGCCACCGCCCAAGGATCGAGAATCAGCTTCGGCTTAGGTGTATTATCCAATAAAACATTGCCATGGCTATCAATCACTTGGGCAATAAACGTCGGCTGGGAATGCCAACCATTGTTCGCAAACGTCGCAAACGCACCAGCCATCTCTAAAGGCGTTAAATCAACCGATCCTAGGGGTAAGGAAATTACCGGGTCCATGGGACTTTTAATCCCCAAATTTCGGACGACTTCAACGACCTTATTCAGACCAACCGCTTGACCAATCTTAACCGCTGGCACATTTAAAGATACTTCAAGAGACTTACGCAAACTGACCGCGCCAGAAAAACTCCCCCCATAGTTTTGGGGTGAATAATAGCCACTACCATCCCGATACCTGACTGGTGAGTCATTCACCACCGACTCAGGTGTATACTTGCCACTAGCAAATGCCGCATAGTAAACAAACGGTTTAAACGAAGATCCCGGTTGTCGTTGCGCTTGCACCGCTCGGTTATATTGACTGGTTTCATAGTCAAACCCTCCCACCATCGCTTTCACAAAGTGGGTGCGAGGGTCAACCGCTACAAGAGCTAATTGTCCATTATCGTAATCGTAATAAACACCTCGGCTATAGAGGCGACTATGCCAATCCTTAACCGTTTGCTCGGCAATTCGTTGTAGCCTCAGATCGATCGTGGTTTGAATCCGCAATCCCCCTTTGACCACCATATCGCGACCAAAGCGGTCTGAGAGTTCTTGAATCACTGCCTCCGTTAAATAGGGCACTTTACTTTGACCAAAAGAAGTCACCCGTCCCACTAATAACGGCTGTTCTTTTGCTTCTTTCTCTTCTTCAGCCGTAATCCAATTCAATTCTCGCATCCGCCCCAAAACGATCGCCTGCTGTCGTTTCGCTAACTTATAATCCACAAAGGGGCTAAAACTCTCCGGCGCTTGAATCAAACCCGCCATCATTGCTGATTCTGCCAACGTTAGATCCGCCGCCGCTTTCGCAAAATAACTTTGGGCAGCCGTCTCCACTCCATACGTATTATGACCCCAGTACACTTGGTTCAAATACAGTTCTAAAATCTCATCTTTGGTCAGAATTTGCTCTAAGCGCAGGGCTAAAACCGCTTCAGCGACCTTCCGACTCAATTGCCGCTCTGGAGACAGAAACAGGTTTTTCACCAACTGCATCGTAATGGTGGAAGCCCCCTCTCGAATCCCTCCCTTCTCAATATTGGCTAACAATGCCCGACCGACACTACTGGGATTAATCCCATTGTGCTGGTAGAAATGGGAATCTTCGATCGCCAACACCGCCAGTTTCAAGTGGGGAGCGATTCGCTCTAGAGGCACCACTTCCCGGTTCGCCTCATCATGAATCCGAGTCAGCAGTTCGCCATTAATATCGTAGATATAGCTGGTCTCTGTTGGCATATAGCTTCTCAGGCTGCGGACATCTGGCAGATTCCGAAAACTTAAGGCCAAACCCACCAGTCCTCCAGCAAAGATAGAACTGGTGAGCATCATCACTCCCAAAATCGTACCCCCTGCCACTTTGCCCACACCTTGGACAAATTGAAGGGCCGGGGTAATAGATTTAGATGGCTTACGACTGATAGTATTAGACGACACGATGATTTAACTTCCTCAGCTCGAACAAATGGATAGGGATAAGAACCAGACCTTGAGTCTTAGGGGATAGATGAATGGGGACTGACCCATAGTTTAACCTGTACCCGCGATAACTGTTAACAGTTATTACAGAGATTAGCAAAATATTAATGGATTATAGAACTTCTGATCCCATGACAAGTATCAACTCAACCTGGAATTGGCTGCATCGCGGTGTAAGTGAAATTTTTCCCGATCGCCCCGATAGCAACGATCCTGATGAGAACTTACAACGACGCATTGAGCAGTCCGGACAACCGTTGAGAGTAAAATTAGGCATCGATCCCACTGGGACAGATTTGCATCTCGGTCATAGTATTGCTGTGCGGAAATTGCGAGCCTTTCAGGATGCTGGCCATACAGCAGTTTTGATTATTGGTGATTTTACCGCTCAAATTGGTGACCCAACCGGAAAATCTGAGGTGCGCCGTCAATTAACGGCCGAACAGGTGAAGGAAAATGCCCAAACCTATTTGGATCAATTGCGTCCTATTCTCGATTTTGAGACTCCCGGACGCTTGGAAATTCGCTATAACTCGGAATGGTTGAGCCAGTTAGATTTAAGTGAAATTTTAAAACTTTTGGCCACGATGACGGTGGGCCAAATGTTGGCGAAAGAAGGCTTTGCTGAACGCTATAGCCAGGAAAATCCGATCTATCTGCATGAGTTTCTCTATCCTCTGATGCAAGGCTATGATTCTGTGGCAGTCAAAGCTGATGTGGAGTTAGGAGGAACTGACCAAAAGTTTAATATTGCCGTGGGTCGAGATTTACAGCGCCATTTTGGACTGAAACCGCAGTTTGGTTTGTTAGTCCCGATTTTGCTGGGGACGGATGGAGTGCAGAAAATGTCGAAGTCTTTGGGCAATTATGTGGGACTGTGGGAGAATTCAGTCACGATGTATTCTAAGTTGGAAAAAACTCCGGATTCCATTATTCAAGACTATGTGGAGTTGTTGACCGATCTTTCTTGGGATGAGTTACCCGAAAATCCTAGGGAACGGCAAAAGGTATTAGCCTTGGATGTGGTGACTCAATATAAGGGGCAGGAAGCGGCTTTAGAAGCCCAAAAAGCCGCTTTAAGTCAAGGGGAAGCGGGAACGATTCCTGAGTTTAGTTTGCAAAATGTGGAGTTTCCAGCCAAGTTATTTTACATTGTCAGCGCAGCGGGATTATCGAAGGGGTCTTCGGAAGCGAGGCGTTTGATCCAAGGCGGTGGGGTAAAATTAGCTGGGGAAAAAGTGAGCAATCCCAATTTAGTGTTTGAAGAAGTTGAGGAGATGGAGGGCAAAGTGTTGCAGGTTGGTAAAAACAAGTTTGCGCGGTTGGTCAAATAAGGAGGGGAATGTATGACGGCTGGCCACCGCATTATCGTGCCGTTGGATGTTTCAAGTCGGGAAGAAGCGATCGCTCTTTTGGATCGATTGCCTGATGTCGAGTTCTGGAAAGTGGGCCTCGAATTATTTGTCAGCAGTGGGCCCAGCATCCTTGATGAACTCAAACAACGGCACAAGCGCATTTTTCTCGATCTCAAATTTCATGATATCCCCAATACCATGGCTGGAGCCAGTCGAGCCGCCGGACGCTATGGGGTGGACTTGCTGACTGTCCATGGAGCGGCCGGTCGAACCGCCTTGCAACGTGCCCTAGAAGCCGCCAGAGAAGGGGCGGAATCAGTGGGATTATCCCCTCCGAATCTCTTAGCAATTACCTTGCTCACAAGCTTAAATTCGCGGGATTTAGCCTTCGATCTCAAAGTGCCTGTGGAGTTGCCTGAATATGCTCTACAGATGGCTCTACTCGCCCAGGAATCGGGCATTCAGGGAGCTGTCTGTTCTCCCCAGGAAGCGGCTGGGCTACGGCGCGTCTGTGGTGAGGAGTTTCTGTTGGTTTGTCCAGGAGTGCGCCCGACTTGGGCAGAAGGGGGAGACCAGCGACGGGTGATGACTCCCCAAGAGGCACTCAAAGCAGGGGCGAGTTATTTGGTAATTGGCAGGCCCATCACAGCGGCTGCCGATCCCCAAGGAGCCTGGAGGCGGATTATTGATGAGCTTACAGGTTAAATCCGATGCTGTTCTGGGAATTGACCCTCGGACATCCTTGGGTTGTGTATGAAGGTTCAGAAGTTAGGGTTGCCTCAACCAATACAGCACAAAGTGCTGTATTGGAGGACACTGCTGCATCGCCAAAGCCATATACCACAATCCTATTCCCTATTCCCCATTCCCTATTCCCTAGCGCGAAGCGCTATGGGGATAATTTTGAGCAGTTAATCCAGGATATGGTGCGGGATTTTCCCGGTTATGCCAATCGGATGATTCAGCGTCAGCGCGACCGGATAAAACCCAATCCTTTACCCTCAGTCATTACGGTGGGAAAACCCGATTTTGACCCTTTACCTCTTCCCTTTGAAGAAGAGATTCCGGAAAATTCCCGCCAAGTGTTTCTCACCTCCTTAGAGCGCACCTATCAAGGACTGACTATTGTGGATCGCCAGATCTATTATTGGCTATTTTTGAGCGAGACTGAACAGGGATGGGAGTTAGTCTTACTCTTGTCTGCGGTGACGGATGGGGAGCGGTTGCTTCGTTTACCAGAGAGTCGAGAAGCCGCCATTTCCGAGGCGATTCAGATTTGGCTGCGCGATTATCAGTTTAATCCTTAAGATTGGCATTCGCGATCGCCAATCGGCATCAAATATTGGGTTATAGTCAATTCATCTCTTCTGATGATACCTATAATATTGGCAGTATGGAAATCGATAACTGTCGGCAAGCGATCGCGCTGACAGAGAAGAGGGGATTTGCTGATATTTTATCTAAATTTGAACTTTCGTGGTCACTACTCGATTTTTGCGATAATAACGAAGAGAGAGAAACCGGGTTTCTTGCCCAATCTGGCATCCCATCAGGAAAGTCCTTAGAAACCCGGTTTCTTTTCACACCAGGGAGTCTAGCCAAGATTGCAGCGCCGAGACTAAGTTCTCCCGATCTGGGGGGAAGCCGCGCAGGGGAGCATCGAGGGGAGTGGGGGTTATCCAGGCAATGGAGACGGTGGGAGCGAGGAACTGGCACAGATGCAGGAGGGACTCTTGGGGGTCGCCGTTGTGCAGAATTAGGGCAATGTGGGGGCGGGGTTGGGCGTTGATCAGTTCCGTTTCCAGGTCGAAACAGTCGCTAATTTTCGGCAGGGTTTGCCCAGGGAAGAGCTGCTTAAAGATGCGGTTACTCAAGGCTTTGGCGAGTTTATCTTCATCGGTAATTTGGGTTAAGTGTTGGATATCCACACAGACGGGAGTGGTGTGGGGGGTGGGGTGCAGTTGGTTGGGGAGGTCGAGGAGTTGGGCGTTGAGGGTGTCCGTGAGGGCGGTTTTGCCTACCGGGGTTTGGTCGGCGACTTCGGGATGGGGGGCAGTGTCGAGATGATGCCAAGCGCGGTAGAAGTCGGGGTAGGGGAGATCTTGGGCAATGTTCCAGAGGAGGTTGTAGCACTCCTTGAAGAGGTCAAAGTTGTTTTCGTAGGTTTCATCGCTCAGGTGAGGTTGGAGAGCAGAGACAACACTTTGGCGTTGTGGGTTGGTGGTGATGATTTTGCCTAGACTCCAAGCCGCCTGCCTCCGGGTCTTTTCATCCTCAGTGGTAGCGATCACTTTGAGCAACGCCGCGATCGCCTCTGGGTTACCTGGATCGATGTTCTCTAAACTCACTGCCGCCCGCAACCGGGTATATTCATCCCCAGTGGTAGCGATCACTTTGAGCAACGCCGCGATCGCCTCTGGGTTACCGGGTGCAATCTTC
>NZ_CEZBFX010000009.1:50121-65270 GCF_982964205.1 Roseofilum sp.
AGCGATCACTTTGAGCAACGCCGCGATCGCCTCTGGGTTACCGGGTGCAATCTTCTCTAAACTCCATACCCCCTGCCTCCGGATCTCTTCATCCTCAGTGGTAGCGATCACTTTGAGCAACCCGGAGATCGCCTCTAGGTTACCGGGTGCAATCTTCTCTAAACTCAATACCGCCTGCCTCCGGGTCTCTTCATCCTCAGTGGTAGCGATCGCTTTGAGCAACCCGGAGATCGCTAACTCATTACCTGAAGATAGTGTTCCTAAAATATTTGAGAATTGATAGATTAGTTTTTCCTTACCTGAATAGCTTTGTAACCAATTCAGATAAGCGAGAATTTCCTGAATTAACATCTGCTCAGTTTCACTGATGTTAGAATAACTCGACAACTCTTGATTAACTTGTTTTTCCCAATCTTCACGATCAGTAAGCATGAGTTCAAGATTCTGGCTGAGAAATTGAATCACCTTATCCTGTTTTGTTTTGCCCAGAAAAGTTTGTGCTGTCTTCTCAATTGGCTGGAGATACGTTATCCATGCCTGACGATTAGCGTCAAAGTGTCCCAAAGCCCATTGGATGATCTGCTGAATAATTTGATCAACGAGCGAGTATTCTGTATCAAAGAATTGAGTAACAGCTTCAAAATCAGAATATTGTGCAATTCCTTCAGCCGCTAAAAAATAAGCGCGATACAAATACAACTGGTAACACCCATCATTAAAACTTACCAATGCCTCAATAAACTCCTCCTTCTTCTCCTCCTCTACATCCCCACGCCCTAAGCACAATAAAATCACCTCGCGCCAACGAGATTCAAAAATCCGATAGGGTTGGCTCGAAGGCTGTTCTGGCGAATGATCCGACGGCAGAAAAAAGTGCCAATCTGCCACCGCACAAGCGGCAAAATACTCCTGAAACGTCAAATGGAAAAAGGCATAAACTGGCTCATCTGTGCGAGTATCCCGATAAACCACATTCAACCAGCCCACATTTTTGGCTAACTCCACCCATTCCCCCAACACCTCATGCACCAACGATTCGAGCAACGGCACATTCTCCCTCATCCCCCGGAGCGCCAATTCTGCCAACTGTTGATTTAACTGCTGTTGCTGCACAAATGTCGTCGGAAACCGATCCTGTTTCCAAGCATAAATATTGCGGCAAAACTTCTCATATAAATCTGCCTTCGTTTCCGGAATCTCCCCCGGATTCAACCGCCAACTCTGACACAACAAAGACAACCGCAAGGGATTTCTCACCAAATCCAAAATCCGGGCACTTTCGGCTTCCTGCAACTTCTGCGCCAACTGTTTCCCTAACTCCGGTTCCTCCTCTCGCTCAAACCAAGCGGTAATAAACTGCTCCACCTGCTCCGGTTCAAAACATAACGTGCGATAGGTTTCAAAACCTTCTAATGTTGTCAGATTACTTTCCCAGACATTCAACCGACAACTCAACACCACCCGCGCTTGCTTCACCCATCCCGTCAATGACTTGCCAATCTCTACCACGGGATTAGCCGCAGACATTTCATCTGCACCATCCAACAATACCCACACCTTCTCTGTCTTAAACCACTCAATAAACTCATCCTTCTGTTCCGGTGTCGGCGGCAAAACCCCCAATTTTTCCTTTAACCATTTCTCCAGTAAAAACGCCTCCAGCGTCATCCCCTGCAACCGCGCCAAGGGTATCCAAATCGGATAACGTTCTGTCTTAATCAACTCCTGCCCAATCTGGTCTAACCAGGTCGTTTTTCCCGCCCCCAGTTCCCCAATAATCGCCAAATTTTTCCCGGCATTACCGATAACTTCCGCTAAAAATTTCTCGTGTTCGTAGCGCTCTTCGATCTCCTTTTCCGTTAGTTGATACTGCTGCATCCCCGCTTGTGCCACCGGCATCTCTTCCCCCGTCCGTCGCGGTTGCTGCTTGCGCTTCACCAATCCCAAGGGCACATAAACCTGCACTTCGTGACCCTTTTCCGTGGCACGCTTGCGCCGGGTTTTCTCCTCCCAGAAGGCGCGGGTACAGAGGTTTTTCCAGTTGATTCCCTCTTCAGGAGTTTCATGGTCTTTTTCCCATTCCGGAAACTTGACCGTCCATAACCAGTTATAGGCCTGCTCCCAAGGACTTCCACCTTTTTTAGCGCGTCCTTTCTTGCTGACAATTTCACAGCCATCTTGCTTTAAACGTTCACCAATATTCTGTAATTCATACTGGATTTTCTGTTCTCTGTTCAAATCGTCTTCAAAAGACAAGTGCAACTGATTATGAGGTTTATCAGCATTCGCCGGATCGAAACGAGCGAAGAAGACCTCACGCCGATCGCGATAAAACTTGTACTGGTCTGCGAGATATTCAAGAAACTGCTGTTGACGTTCTCTGTTCATTTTCCCAACAGTTGAGTTTTCTCCATTATATACCACTCGGCTCAGAAACCCGGTTTCTTGAAGAAACCGGGTTTCTACCTCCTAGACTGGGTTTCAGCCTAAATAGAAAAATCCTATTTGAATCCTATTTATCCCTAATTTTATTCCTATTTGGCTTTTCCTACCGTAATTTCAGCGCCGAAAAAACGTTGAACAATCAGGAGAAGAACGCAATGGAAAGCCAATATAAAAATCCCTTTCTCAATGCCGAACAACTCGCTAAAAATCGACAACGGGAAGCTCTGGAAAACCTGGGAACCAATTTTGTTGACCCCCATATTCAGCAACTGATGAGTGTTCCCAGTCACACCCCCACTATTCCGGCATATCCTGTTGTTGGCTTCGGGTGCGCTGCGGTTTGGTTGCTGGTGACGTTTGTCTGTTGCTGGATGATGGGGAAAATTTATGGAAAATAGCCCTCTCCTACAGAATTTGTAAGGTGTGCAGGAGAGGCGGAGATCGCGAAAAGTGCAAAGAAACCGGGTTTCTAATACCATGGTAAACTGATGGTAAAAATACTGCCTTCTCCCAATTTAGAAACGACGGTAACGCGCCCTCCCATGCCTTCGATGAGAGTTTTGACAATGGATAAGCCTAAGCCGGTTCCGCCGGTGGAACGGGCGCGAGCGTCGTCAACGCGGTAAAAGCGCTCGAAGATTCTGGCTTGATGGGCTAGGGGGATGCCTTCCCCGCGATCGCACACTTGCAGACAAACGCGATCGCTCTCTTTATCGAGTTTCAGAGTAATTACGGTGTCGGGGTCGGAATATTTGACGGCGTTATCGATTAAATTGAGCAAGACTTGCTTTAAGCGGTTGCGATCGCCTTTAATCTCCACCGGCCAATCCCCTAAATCCAGTTCTATACTACGGTTGCTATACTGTTGCGCCATATCGACGACTTCTAAAACTAAGTCGGTTAGGGATATCTTGTCGAGTTCAAAATGAATGTGCCCATTATCCGTCCGTGCCAGTTCCAACAAGTCTTGCAACAATTGAATGGTGCGATCGGCTTCTCCTGCTGCGGTTTCCAGGGCTTCCCGTTGAGGTTCGGTAAGATTTTTTCCTCGTCTTAGGGTACTTTGCAAATACCCATGAACAATGGTTAACGGGGTTCGTAACTCATGGGAAACATTGCTGACAAATTGCCGCTGATGTTCCCAAGATTCAGACAAGCGCGAGAGCATCAAATCTAAGGTATTAGTCAACTCTTGCAGTTCGGAAGGAGCCGGATCTAAGCTGAGGGAAACTTCCCCTAAATCTTGTGCCGAAATTTTAACTGCATATTCACTAATTTTACGCACCGGATCGAGCGATCGCCGAATATAGACCGCCATCATAATCACAATCAGGAGCAAGGCGAACACGCTCACCCCGATCAAATTTCTGAGCATCTCCAACAGCATTTGTTGCTCTGAGGTGATATCTTGAGCCAGATAGAGTTTACCCAAGTGTTGCTCATTGACCCTGAGTGGACCGGCACAGAGAACAAAATAGCGCCCTTTGTAGGGGTAGACTTCCGGTTGAATGGGAGCATTACTAATGTTGAGGAGATCGGCATTTTCGGGATAGAGCGATCGCAGGAGATTGGGCGATCGGGCAATAATTTCACCATCTGGAGCTTGAATCCACAAAAAAATATTTTCAGCGCTTACATCTTGAATCACCATTTCTAAGGTTTCACGCTGACTAAACCGTTGGCTATAAATCTTGATATCATTCGGTAAGCGTTCGGCAATGTATTCTATATTTTGTTTATGGGTTAAGACCAACTGTTGCTGCATTTTTAAGCCGGTGGCAATGGCAACCGATCCTAATCCAATCCCAGACACGATTGCCAGACCCAGGGTGAGACGAAATTGTAGCGAGTTAAACTTAAACTTAAATCGATGCCCTAAATTTTTAATTAACATGCTCTCATCTGTGCCAGTAACTTCCCCTCACCCCAACAGATTAAGTCGCAATTCTGAGAAAAGCCTGATAATGCTCTAAAGGAACCCTGAAGGTTTATTTATCGTGAATTATCCCTTGAAGTACGGCAAAGATATGAAACTTTAAAAATAATTAGGGTTGCTCAAAGGCAACCCTTCAATCCATTCGCTTGTTAATAAACTATTGACTGGATTTCGGTTCTAATTTAATGTTAGTGGCTAATCCCAACATCTCAAGCAGTCGAATTGTCATCCAAGTCATATCAAATTCCCACCATTGCAAACCATGGCGAGCTGAATATTGATAGGCGTGATGGTTATTGTGCCATCCTTCACCATAGGTAACGAGGGCAACCCACCAGCAATTTTTGGAGTGGTCATGGCTTTCATGGCTAACATAACCAAACTTATGAGTAGCACTGTTGACAAACCAAGTGCAATGGAAGACAACTGCTAAACGGACAAATATTCCCCAAACGACAAAAGGCCAACCGCCTAAGAAATACAAGAGGAGACCAAAGGCAACTTGGATCAGGACAAAATTCTTTTGTAAAAACTGGTAAACTGGGTCATCCCCAATATCTTTGGTAAACCGGGGGACTTCACTGCGTTTAGGAATAATATGTAAAAGCCATCCCATGTGACTCCACCAGAACCCAGCGTTAGAATCATGGGGATCGGCTTCAGTATCTGAATAAAGATGGTGCATCCGATGAAGTCCGACCCAATCAAGTACACCGCCTTGACAGGCTAAACTGCCGCAAAAAATGAGGAAGTATTCTAGCCATTTGGGGGCTTGGAAACTCCGATGGCTGACTAAACGGTGAAATCCTAGGGTAATGCCTAATCCACCGGTAATCCAGTGGAGGGCTAAGGCTAATGCTATCGCAGACCAACTAAAGTTACTGGGCAGGAAAGCAAACAAGGCCGCTAGGTGAATTAATAGGAAGTAGCTGACGTTGACCCAATCTAGGGGATGTTTATTGGTTGTGGCAACACTCATGCAGTAATCTCAATTTATAACAATGCAGGATATCCTGCTGTTTGGAACGATCGCGCCCCTTTACCCATTAGTAGAGAAAAATGAATCCCTTAGAACAGATCCAAGAGGCACAACATGCACTCGCCCCTATTTTTTCTAGCGTGGATGCTCGAATCAAGCACAATTTACGAAAAGTTTTGCAGGCTTTTCGATCGCAGAAAGTGGGGGTACATCATTTTTCTAGTGTAACGGGTTATGGTCATAATGACCTAGGGCGCGAAACCTTCGATCGCGTTTTGGCTGAGGTAATGGGAGCGGAACGGGCGATCGCCCGCGTGCAGTTGGTATCGGGAACCCATGCGATCGCCTGTGCCCTGTTTGGGGTATTGCGTCCGGGAGATGAACTACTCTCGGTTGCGGGCGCTCCCTATGACACCCTGGAGGAGGTAATTGGACTGCGGGGTGAAGGCTCTGGATCGCTCATTGAGTATGGGATTGAGTATCGTCAGTTGGAGTTAACGCCTCACGGTGAAATTGATTGGGAGGCTCTAGCGCAAGGGGTGAAACCACAGACGCGGATGGTGTTGATTCAGCGCTCTTGTGGCTATTCCTGGCGATCGAGTTTGTCCATTTCTGATATTGCCAAGATTGTCGAGAAGGTAAAGGCGCAAAATCCAGATACAGTCTGTTTTGTGGATAACTGTTATGGGGAATTTGTAGAAGAGCAGGAACCGACACAGGTGGGGGCAGATTTGATGGCGGGGTCTTTGATTAAGAATCCGGGGGGAACTTTGGTGACGGCGGGTGGGTATCTGGCCGGTCGTTCTGACCTCGTAGAGCAGGCTGCTTGCCGCTTGACAGCCCCTGGGGTTGGCAGTACGGGAGGTGCTACATTTGACCAGCATCGCCTGTTATATCAGGGTTTATTCTTGGCTCCGCAGATGGTGGGCGAGGCATTGAAGGGGAATTATTTGGTCGGGTATGTGTTCGATCGCCTGGGATATGCCGTGAATCCCGCTCCTTTGGCTCCCCGACGGGATTTGATTCAGGGCATTCGTTTGGGTTCACCTGAGAAATTAAAGGCATTTTGCCGGGCAATTCAGCAATTTTCCCCCGTAGGTTCCTATCTCGATCCGGTTCCGGGGGAAATGCCTGGATATGAGAGCGAGTTAGTAATGGCTGGGGGTACATTTATTGATGGGAGTACCTCCGAGTTGTCGGCAGATGGGCCGTTGCGGGAACCCTATGTGGTGTTTTGTCAGGGAGGAACCCATTGGACTCATGTGGCGATCGCCTTGGAAGCGGCGATCGCTGCATTAGAAACCTCGTTGTAAAAGCGAAAGTAGGGGCTTGCATATTTTTCGCCCCTACCCAACTAGCTTGGAACTTAAACTAATCCATTCGGCAGTTGAACCGAAACAAAGGTCAACTGTTGCAACGTAAACTGACCGGTCAGGACACCCAACACTTGGTTCGTTGCTGTAATGCTTAGAACGGTACTATTACCGTTGAGGGTTGCCGTTAGATCTGCGGGAGTCACGTTACCGGTTAAGCCAATAATATCAGCTCCAACCTGATAATCTTGGATGAGATCGGCTGTTGCCACGCTGGGACTTGCTGTACTGGTGCGGAGGACAAACAGATCGTTACCCGCTCCACCGAGTAAGGTATCTGTACCAACATCTCCACTCAGGACATCATTACCATCGCCACCAATGAGGGAGTCATTGCCCTGGCCGCCGAAGCTGGTATCGTTACCTGTACCACCAGAAACCGTATCATTGCCGCGATCGCCCATCAACGAATCATCACCCTCATCGCCATTGACGGTATCATTCCCTTGACCGCCAAATCCAGTATCATTACCGATACCACCCGAGATCCGATCGTTACCTGTATTGCCACTAACGAGATCGTTACCCGTATCACCCGTCATGACATCATCACTACCAAGACCATAAAGTTGATCGTTGCCATCCAAGCCTTGGACGCTATCACTACCCGTCCCTCCTATCAGAAAATCATCTCCTGAAGTTCCAGTAACCGCATTAACACCGGGAGTTGGGGTTGGTGTAGGACTTGGACTACTCGACGGAGGAGCCACTGGATCAGTAACGGGGCCAGAGGGGCTTGGACTGGGGCTTGGTCCAGGATTAGGGCCTGGGCCTGGATCTGGAGTTGGCGCTGGAGCTGGAGTTGGGAAAGCAGCCAGAATAGCTGTACTCGCCAAGCCGGCAACATCTTCAATCACACCAGCACCGCCAGCAGTACCCTCGGCGGTTGAGAAGTAGTTTTTGATCTCTAGATCGCTGGCCGCAGTGAAAGCCCCATCCTTATCAAGGTCAACGATCAAACTGGTAATATTATCTCCTGTACCACGGAAGACTCCTACCGCACCAGAAGCTAAAGCCATTCCTGTGTTGTTAATATTGTCAGCAGTTAGAGTCAGGTCTGTAAATTCCAGTTTATCCGAAGTACCTGCTGCATCATCAATCATGATGCCTACGCCAGTAGCCATAGTCAGAGTATAGGTATCATCCCCTCCAGCATCATTGAGTGCGGTTCCAACAGCATTATTGGTCGTTAACGTGTAAGTATCGTTGCCCGCGCCAGCATTGAGGGTGGTTACACTAGTATTCCCACCCGCAATGACATCCGCTTGTGCAGAACCCAGTACAACTTCAATATTACTGAAAGTGTAATTAATGGCACTCGTCTCATCTGTGGCCGTGCCTGCACTCAGATCGATAGTAAATCCAACAGTTGCTTGCGCAAAGGAGAGCCAGTCTGTATTCGCACCTCCATCAAAAGTAGAGCTAGTGGCATCTATTCCTGCGACTAGGGTATCATTACCAGCATCGCCAGAAACAGCGTTTTGACCGGCTCCACCGTCTAGATAATCGTTGCCGTCGCCACCATCGAGTTGGTCGCCATCTTCCTCTCCAAGTAGAGAATCATCACCCGTTCCCCCTTGAAGAGTATCGACTCCTGCTCCTCCCTTTAAAGTATCATTATCAGCACCACCGAGGATTGAATCATTTTCAGTTCCTCCTTCAAGACTATCAGTCCCTGCTTCTCCTTCTAGAGTATCGTTTCCTGTGCCTCCTAAGACAATGTCATTTCCGTCACCTCCTAGGATCGAATCATTACCATCTTCTCCATTAAGATAATCGTTTTCTGTGCCACCTGTAATTTGGTCATTTCCAGTGCCTCCTAATAAAGAGTCAGCACCAGCATCCCCTTGAATTGTATCATTTCCTGCATCTCCTCTTTGAGTATCATTTCCTGCTCCTCCAATTAAAGTATCTTCCTGTTCACCACCTACTAAGGAATCGTTACCATCCTTACCATCAAGAGTATCAACCCCTGTACCCCCTAATAGAGTATCATTACCTGCTCCTCCATCTAGACTATCAGGCCAGTGCCCCCCATCTAAAAGGTCATCTCCTTCTCCTCCCAGAAGGGTATCATCATTATCCCCTCCAGATAAAGTATCATTACCATTTTCTCCCTGGAGTTCATCGTTTTCAGTCCCCCCATCTAAAAGGTCATTTCCTTCTCCTCCTTTTAAGGTGTCATTACCTGCATCTCCAATCAGATTATCATCATTATCTCCTCCTTCAAGGCGATCATTATCTCGACCACCATTGAGAAAGTCATTTCCAGCCAACCCTTGTAGGGTGTCATTACCAAATAGCCCCGTAATCACGTCATTTTGGGCTGTTCCCTGTAAAAGCTCAGAGTTATTAGTTCCTTGGATGATTGCCATAATTTCTGTACTCCGGAGTATTTACTCAAGATAGAATTCTAGAAGACAAATGCTAAGTCAGCTAGTGATGGAAATGCAATACCTTAACCTAGCTTTTTCATGTTAGCTCTAGATTGCCGGGACTACAGACTCATTTATGTTAATTCCAGATTATTTTTTGCGTGGCGTGATAGATCAATAGGAAGGTCAAACACGAGATAATAGCAAATTTTGTGGAAGTTGGCTAGTTTAGTTATATAGAAGACAAGAAGTGTTTATTTTTTATCTGGGAGAAATCTATGTCAATACAAATTACCTAAGTGTTAATGCGTAAAAATCTCGTTTTCTGTGTATTTTTTAAAGCATTTATATTGATGCTAATAGACAGAAAAAGGAAAATCCTATGAATTAGCCCAAAATCATATCATGTGTAACAAAAAATGATAGTTCATATGAATTAGGATGAGAGTTTAAAGTCCAAAACTCAACGATTTTGGTGAGGCAATCAATGTACTTAGATGAGTTATGGAGAACTATCTTGCGAGCATTTTTCCCAGTAGTTTGAGGGGAAATTGTGGTTAGATGATGGTGGGATTGAAAGACGGTAAGCTAGATGGTGTAATGGTTATGAGTTCTATGTTACGGTTGTTGTGGATTATTGCGATCGCCTCCTGTCTCAGTATTATTACTCGATCTATCACTTTGAATAATCACGAGGTTGAGTGGAAAGCGACTCAGGAGAGAGAGCCATCTACCCAGTCAATTATACTGGAAAGTAGAAGCGATCGCTCCCTAAGCGGTCTGGTTGTATCAGGCGATCGGGGAATTCCCATTCTATTTTTTAGTTTAGGACTCACCAGTGTTGTTTTAATTAGCAAAACCTTGAACAGAACAAATAAAAACAATCTCTTCACTACCCCGAAAAACTTCTCCGATCGAGAAAACGAAGGTTTTAATCATATTTTATGGGAATCGAATCCAGCGTTTTTTGTAGCCATTGGGATAGATGGAAAGGTAAAAAAAATCAACAAATCGATGCTGGAAGTTTTAGGATATACAGCAGAAGAAGCGATGGGTTTAGATTACCTCTCTCACTTTGTCCCAGAAGCCGATCGTGCTGAATTATCGGTAATATTTGAACATCATTATCATTCCCTAGAACCCATCCATCATCAAAATCGCATATTAACTAAAGAAGGTCAAGAAATTTTAGTAGAATGGAATGGACGTTCTATCGCTAATCCAGAAACCGATCAAATCGAATATTTTGTTGGTCTAGGCATTGATATTACTGACCGTCAACGTCGCGAAACGGAAATTCATCTCCTTTATCAACTCACTCAAGCAGTTAGTGAATCCAAGAATTTCGATCGCGCTCTGGCAGTAACGATGGAACTCATTTGTGAAGCTACTCGTTGGGATATTGCTGAAGCTTGGATACCTTCTGCTCAAAAACAGGAGTTAGTCTGTAGTCGAGTCTGGTATCAACACAGTCAAATCTGTCCAGAAATATATCCAAAAATCCAATGTTTTCGAGCGGTCAGTGAGCAGATGGCTTTTCCACCTCATGTCGGTTTACCTGGACGAGTCTGGGGTTCACAAAAAACGGAATGGGTTTTTGATATCTCTCAAGAATCATGTGATTTGTTTTTCCGCAATAAAGTAGCAGCAGAATGTGGTATAAAATCAGGTTTAGGAGTTCCCATTTTAGCTAATCATCATATTTTGGCTGTGTTAGTCTTCTTCAGAAGATACTCTCAAGAAAAAGATCCTAAGTTGATGGAATTACTGGCTTCCGTAGCTATGCAACTTGGATCGATGCTTGAATTGAAGCAAGCTGAGGCAAAATATCGGAGTATTTTTGAGAATTCCATGGAAGGTATTTTTCAAACGACTCCTGAAGGAAAAATGATTGGTGCTAATCCAGCATTGGCTAAAATTTATGGGTATGAATCTGCTGAAGATTTGATGGATAGCATGGCAGATGTGGAGCATCAACTTTATGTTAATCCGGAGAGTCGAAAAGAATTCAAAATGTTGTTAGAAGAAAAAGAAGTACTCTCTCAGTTTGAAGCGGAAATTTATCGTCGGGATGGCAGCATTATTTGGATTTTGGAACGAGCAAGAGGGGTTAAAGATAACCAAGGAAATTTACTTTATTATGAGGGGTCTGTCGTTGATATTACAGAACAAAAACAGCAGGAAACAAGACTGCGCTATTATGCCTCCCATGATTCGTTGACAGGACTGATTAATCGGGCCTATTTTATCAAGGCTTTAGCTAAGGCTAATGCTCGATATCATGAAAATCCTAACTATCAATTTGCGGTTTTATTTATTGATTTAGATGGGTTTAAGAGTATTAATGATAGTATGGGGCATTGGGTGGGCGATTTGTTGTTGATTGCGATCGCCTGGACTCTACGACAGTGTATTAGCGAACATGACACCATTGCGCGATTAGGCGGGGATGAGTTTACGATTCTGGTGGAAAACCAGGATCGGCTACAAGATGTGATTGATATTGCTAATCACATTCACGAACATCTTGAACAACCTTTTAAGTTAGGGGGTCATGATTTGTTTATGCAGGCTAGTATTGGTATTGCTTATAACTTACCTGAGAATCAGGATGTGGATGATATCCTCCGCAATGCCGATATTGCCATGTATCGAGCTAAAAAACAAGGTAAAAATTGTACTGTTGTTTTTGATTGGACTATGCGTCAAGAAGCGATGGAGCGAATGCAGATCGAAACGGATCTGCGTTTACTACTCTATCCAGAAAATAAGAATAATGCACATCCAGGAGAATTTTATGTCTACTATCAACCCATTGTCGCCTTAGGAAGCGGTAAAATTATTAGTTTTGAATCTTTAATTCGATGGTATCATCCGGAGAGAGGATTTGTTTCTCCTGGAGTATTTATCCCCGTTGCTGAAGAATCGGGTTTAATTGGCGCTATTGGTGAATGGGTATTATTAGAAAGTTGTCGGCAATTAAAACAGTGGCACACCCAATTTAGGGATTTTTCCCACTTAAAGATGAGTGTGAATTTATCGAGTCGCCAATTAACGCCGAATTTATGCGATCGCATCGATTGTATTCTAGCTGAAGCGAATTTACCGGGCCAATACTTGAAGCTAGAGATTACGGAAACGGCTATCATGGAAGATCCTGAAAGTGCGATCGCCATTTTCCACGAACTAAAAAAGCGCAATATCGAACTCTCCATTGACGATTTTGGCACGGGATACTGTTCTTTAGCTTACTTACATCGTTTCCCTGTGGATACTCTGAAAGTAGATCGCTCTTTTGTGCAAAAAATAACCCAATGGGGAGAAAAGGCAGAAATTGTTCATACAATTATTTCTCTCGCGCACAGTTTAGGGATGGAAACTATTGCTGAAGGGATTGAAACCATCGATCAGATGCAGCAACTGTGCAGTTTAAACTGTACATTTGGTCAAGGCTACTTTTTTGCTAAACCCTTAGATGCGGAAAATATTACTCGATTATTGCAGGATAAAAAACGTTTTTCAGTTAACTCAAACCTGCACGTACTTTAATTCCATATTCTGATTCAAACACTTCTTTTTTATCATTAATACTCCAAAGTTCTAATTCGCAATTGTCATGGATATCGGCTGGCTGAAGTTTTAAATAAAACTCTTTTGTTGAAGGGTTATAATGACTACTAAAAGACTCGACTGCCCCAATTTGTCTGCGGTCTAAAGCAACGGCTAATCGTAAAAATGGGCTAACTTGACTCACTAACTGGCGATCGCTCTTATGCATCAAATTGGTATAGTTTTCATGCTTTTTCTTCGGGGCACTTTTCCGATGATATCGGGCGATATTGGCAATAATTTCTACTTCATTTTCTGTATATCCCAGTAATTCACCATGGCGAATTAAATAATAGGAATGCTTATGATGGGCTGCATGGGACACATAAACTCCACAGTTATGTAAAATTGTGGCTACATAGAGTAGTTCTCGTTCTGAGTTTCCCCAATAATGGAGAATTCCTTGGGTGCAATCAAACAGATGAACAGCAAAATTAGCCATACGCTGACTCGATTCTAAGTTCACCTGATATTTTTGGGCTACTTTGAGGACACTACGATAGCGGACTTGGCTTTGATATTCTAATTTATCGCCAATTAAACCATGAGTGAGCATCCAGTCTACAATGATACCTTCTCGTAGGGCACGCTCGCAAATAACTAAGGAATTGATACCCAATAAAATCATGGCTTCTTGGAGAACTAAAGCGCCTGCGATAATGATTTCTGAGCGTTTTTCCGACATTCCGGGAATTTGGGCGCGATCGCTCTCTGGCAGCTTACGCAAATGCTCAATAATCTCTTGTAAGTTTTTTAGCTTTAACTCATAACCGGTTAAGGGACTCGGTTCCATACCTAGCCGTTCCCAAGCATCAATACATGCTAAGGTTTCAATGGTTCCCGATGTGCCCACTAACCGGGGAATTTCGCCCCATTGAAGATAACTTTGTAGCTCTTCAACTGCCCGTTCTAAGCGTCCTCGAATATAGGCTTTGAGATAGTTAAATTCGCGATCGCTAATCGGATCGGTGGTAATAAATTCTGCTGTTAACCGGACGGCTCCCACCTTGGTGCTGCTCAGGGAGCGAGGTTCTTGTCCATCTCCTAAAATTAACTCCGTCGATCCCCCACCAATATCAATAATGGCATGGGGTAGACCTTGAAAGTCCATCCCAGAAAGGACTCCAAGATAAATTCGTCGTGCTTCTTCTTGTCCAGAAATCAGATTAATCTCTAACCCTAGTTCAGATTTAATCTGTTTGAGGAAATCTCGACCATTTGGGGATTCTCTTACAGCGCTGGTAGCAACAGCGACAATCTCATCCGCTTCGAGGCTTTTAGCAATCTGCAAAAAACGCCGAAAAGCAGCGATCGCCCTCTCCATTACCTCTACTTTCAGCTCCCCCGTTTTTGAGTCGCGATCGCCCAAACGAACTGTTTCCTTTTCCCGGTCAATAATGGTAAACGCGGGGAGTGTGGGATCGATCCGAACCACCACCATATGTACAGAATTGGTTCCCACGTCGATCGCCGCTAAAATCTGAGGCGTTTCGGGTGTCGGAAACGTAGGAGTCTGAATCAGGGTTGAGGAATCGACGAGCTGATTAACCATGATAATGCTTTCTTTAGCCTAAGCTTTACGATCCAGGGTATCTTTAAAAGGGACTTAATTGACCTCTCCTATGATCGAACATATCGTCTTGTTTCAATTTAAACCCGATGCCTCCCCCGAGAGCCTCTCAGCCGTCGTTAGCCGACTCAGGGAATTAAAAGGTAAAATCCCCCAAATTCTGGCATTATCTTGTGGCGAAAATTTCTGCGATCGCGCCCAAGGATTTACCCATGGATTAATTGCTCGTTTCCAAGACTCTGCCAGTCTACAAGCCTATCAAGATCATCCCGCCCATCAAGAAGTAGTACAAACGCTAATTAAGCCGATCGCCGTTAATATTTTAGCTATGGATTATGCAATTCCAGGGGATGGGGAATAGAGACGCGGGGACATGGGGACGCGGAGAAATAGTCCTCTTCCCGTGGTAGAGGGATCTAGAGAGAGGGCATTACCATGGAATTTGAACAAGTCCGGGCTTCATTTCAACACATCTGGGGATATGAGAATTTTCGCTATCCTCAAGGGGAAATTATTCAGACCTTATTGAGGCAAGAAGATGCCCTGGTTGTCATGCCTACTGGAGGCGGAAAATCCATTTGTTTTCAACTGCCTGCCCTCCTGAAAAGTGGAGTAACTTTAGTCATTTCTCCGTTAGTAGCACTGATGGAAAACCAAGTACAAGAACTGCGCCAACGGAACCTCAAAGCCGCTTCTATCCATAGCGAACAGCTCACGTATGTCCGGAAACAAGTCTTCCGACAGCTTGAAGAGCAGCAACTGAGATTACTCTATCTTTCTCCAGAAACCTTGCTCAGTCCCCCGGTTTGGGATCGACTGTGTTTACCCAAACTTAAGATTAATGGACTCATTTTAGATGAAG
>NZ_CEZBFX010000009.1:65370-83243 GCF_982964205.1 Roseofilum sp.
TGGGATCGACTGTGTTTACCCAAACTTAAGATTAATGGACTCATTTTAGATGAAGCCCATTGTTTAGTTCAGTGGGGGGAAATCTTTCGCCCCGCTTATCGCCGGTTGGGGGCAGTTCGTTCAGCTTTATTAAAGCATAAATCCAGGGGCACAAAATTGGCGATCGCCGCCTTTACCGCGACTGCCGATCCTAACACTCAATTCATCCTCAAAGAAGTCTTAGATCTCCAAAATCCACAAACCTTTCTCCTCAATCCCTATCGGGAAAATCTCCATTTAAGCGTTAAAATTGCATGGTCACCTAGGGGACGCAAAAACCAAATTTTACAGGTTCTCAAACGAGCAAATGGGCAAAGTGGTTTAATCTATGTTCGCACCCGCAAAGATAGTGAAATGCTCTCTCAATGGCTCCAGCAGCATCAGCTCGCTACGGCTGCTTATCACGCAGGTTTAAGTCCAGAGCAGCGACGAACGATTGAAAATCAATGGTTTGAAGAACAAGTGCAAGCGGTTGTCTGTACCTCTGCTTTTGGGATGGGGATTAATAAACCCAATGTGCGCTGGGTAATACACTACCATCCGCCCCTACTTTTATCTGAATATATGCAGGAAGTCGGCAGAGCGGGACGAGATGGACAACCGGCACGAGCGATTACTTTAATCAGCGAACCTACGGGATGGCTCGATCCTGGGGATAAGCAACGGCAAGATTATTTTATCGGACAACAGCGATCGCTCCAACAACTCGCCCAAAACCTCACCCATTCCCTACCCCCTCAAGGCGATGTACGGCAGCTCAGTCAATCCCATCACCAAGCACCTCTGGCTTTATCCGTCCTCCATAGTCAGGGAAAGCTCCAATGGCACAGTCCATTTCACTATCAAATCCTGTCGAGTTCCTCATCGAGTGCCTTAGACAATAACCAAGCGATACGAAAGATGGAACGTTATTTAATGACTTGTAGCTGTCGCTGGAAATTCCTGTTAGAAGCCTTTGGATTTAAGCAGGTAGAGAATTATCAGTGTTTGCATTGCGATCGCTGCCAGTTTATGGGGAGATAGGGTAGTAAGCTTTGGAGAATCGTCTTTCTATGGGCGATCTCTGCGATCGTTACTAATACTATAATTCTTGCTACAAATGCGTACTGTAGAGACAAGGCACACCTTATCTCTACCCTGATTGTGATGTCTAGCATCAATAAAAGGAACTCGTTAAGTGAGGACAGCTAAAAGCTCCACCCAGTCTGTTGTTTACTCCCCCTATCCCCCCATTACAGCACGAAGCGCTATAGACTGATAGCACAGTCGTCTGTGAGTCCTAAGCATCTCTTACTTCTTCCTTAATAATCTTGAGAATATCATCATTAATATTACGAGGACTAGAAAAATGCAACTTATCCTTTTCCACTTGCAGTACCCGTTTTACAACCTTTTGCACTTCTGGCGAAGCTTGCTTAAGCGGTTCTAAAACTGAATCATGAGTTGAATTTGAGCGAGTAGAAGTCGTTTTATATCCCGATTTCTTCGCTGAAAAAATCCGGGAAATCCGTCCTATAAAACCATCAGAATAATGAACACTCATAAGCACTCAACCGAAAACCCTTCTTTATTGTACCCAATCTTACAAATCTAGAAGTCCGTATTCTTTCTGAAGTCCTAAGAATTGCCCGCGAGCTTCCCCCGCATTATCAGCTAAATCGGCAAATTCTACAAACCTCTGTAGCTCTTTCCTCAACAGGTTGCGCTCCACATCCCAAGTTTGTCGATCCAAAGGCGGAGGAACCACAATCAGATCAAACAATGTCGCCCGTTGCTTATGGGGATGGGGGCGTAAAATTCGCCCGCGACGTTGGATAAATTGCCGGGGGTTACGACTACTCGCGAGAATAATAGCCGTTTTAATCGCAGGAATATCCACCCCTTCATCTAAACAGCGCATGGCAATTAATCCTTGGAGTTCCCCTTGCTCAAACTGGTGACGCAGGGTTTCCCGTACAGATAAAGAGGTATTAGCCGTGTAGGTATTCACCCGATAGCCCAATTCTACCCCCAATAATCGGGTAACAGCAGCAATTTGTCGATCTGAAGAATCGCTAGTTTTGCCCTCTTGCGCTCCATCGCCACAGTAGAATAGGGTATGGCTGGTTTGCAGGCGCGGTTGCATAATTGCTCGCAGTTTATCAAGTTTATTTTCAGCATTAGCAATTAACCTAGATCGCCGAATTAATAACGCCGTTAATGTCTCATTTTCCTCTAATTTCTCCCCCGCAGCCAAAGCCCAACCAATACGCGTGGTTAATTTGGCATATTTATAAGCTTCACTTTCCGTTAAATGCACCAAAACCGGATAATATAAATAATGTACCAATGCCCCTTGATCAATGGCATCTTTCAAGGTCAATTCTGGGGGAATTACCGGGCCAAAATAATTAAAAATCGCCTCCGTTCCCGCCTGGTCAAAAAAACGCTCTGGGGTGGCAGAAAGGGCTAACCGCAGTCCTACTCGTGCGGGTAAACTCTCTTCTAATTTGGCTGTCCCCAGATTATGGGCTTCATCTCCCACAATTAACGTCTTTGAAGGAAAATACGCCAACTGGGACTGAAATCCATCCCCCAGTAACGTCGAGTTGGTCGTAATCACACAGAGAAAGACTTGCCTCTGGACTTGCACATTATAAAGTTGAGTCGATAACTCGTGTTGCCAATGGCGTACACTTTCAAAAGCTAAAATCGGCAACATCCCAAAACGTTCGCATTCTCGCCCCCATTGAGCCACTAAATGACGGTAAGGACAAACCACAATTAGGGCTTGTAAGCCAATACATTGATACAGTTGAACAGCAATAGCTAAAGCGGTAATTGTTTTGCCACTACCCGTTGCCATTTTCAGTGTTCCCCGTCCTTGATGGGCAAACCAATTTGTCACTGCTTTTTGTTGATAAGGGCGCAGTTGAATTGAATCTGGAATACAGGGAAACATCGTCTAGTATAGGGCTTCTCGCTTAGCAAAAAGTAAAAGGCAAAAGCAGCAGTTTTTTCGGTGATGGAATACAGTCAAATTATCAAGACGCATGTTCTACAACCTATTATTTATTATCTATTATCTATAAATTAAAGTAATATCGAGAAAAAGCCCATAAAACTTAAGACTTTCTAAAGATATCCCCCAAAATCCAAGATGATCCGGTGTTAATATACAGTAACCCTCTTACGGGAAATTTTCATTGCAGTATTGAACGAGAGAACGAGTATGGTCACTCAAACTAAGATTACTAACCTGGAAGAACTAGAAGCCCTAATTACCCGCGTGAAAACCGCCCAAGTGCAATATGCCACCTATAGCCAAGAGCAGGTGAATCACATTTTTAAGAAAGCGGCTTTAGCCGCTAATGCAGCTCGGATTCCCTTAGCAAAAATGGCCGTAGAAGAAACGGGAATGGGAGTAGCCGAAGATAAGGTGATTAAAAATCATTTTGCTTCAGAGTTTATTTACAATAAGTATAAGAATGAGGAGACTTGTGGGGTAATCGAAGAAGATAAATCCTTTGGGTTTCAGAAAATAGCCGAGCCGGTGGGTATCTTAGCGGGAATTGTACCCACGACTAACCCCACATCAACGGCTGTTTTTAAGGCCCTGATTAGTTTGAAGACGCGCAATGGAATTATTTTTTCTCCCCATCCACGGGCGAAACAATGTACGATTGATGCGGCGAGAATTGTCCTAGAAGCGGCAATTGAAGCGGGTGCGCCAGAGGATATTATTGGCTGGATTGATGAGCCGACGGTTCCCTTATCCCAGGCTTTGATGCAACATCCTGATATTAAGCTAATTTTGGCAACCGGTGGGCCGGGAATGGTGAAAGCTGCTTATTCTTCAGGTAATCCGTCTTTGGGTGTGGGGGCTGGCAATACGCCAGCTCTGATTGATGCTTCCGCTCATATCAAAATGGCGGTTTCTTCGATTATTTTGAGTAAGACGTTTGATAATGGCATGATTTGTGCCAGCGAACAATCGGTGATTGTTGAAGATGAAGTTTATGATGAAGTGCGACAAGAGTTTATTGCTCGGGGCGCTTATTTTGTTACTCCAGAAGAACGGGAGAAATTAGCCAGTAAGGTGTTGGTAAATGGTCGATTGAATGGGGAAATTGTCGGTCAACCGGTGCAGAAATTGGCGGAAATGGCTGGTTTTTCAGTTCCGGAACAAACGCGGGTAATTTTAGCAGAAGTGGATAAAATTGGCCCAGAGGAACCGTTTTCCTATGAAAAATTATCTCCCATTTTAGCAATGTATCGGGCGACCGATTTTGAGGATGCGGTGGATAAAGCTCGTGGTTTGGTGGCATTTGCTGGTCGAGGTCATACGGCTGCATTGTATACAGCGACCTCGAATATGGAGCATATTAAGCGGTTTGAAGACCGGGTGGAAGCGGCGAGAGTATTGATTAATACGCCATCTTCCCAAGGGGCGATCGGAGATATTTACAATTTCCGGCTCGATCCATCTTTGACCCTGGGATGTGGAACTTGGGGCGGAAATTCGATTAGTGAGAACGTGGAACCCAAGCACCTATTGAATATTAAGACGGTGGCAGAGCGTCGGGAAAATATGCTCTGGTTCCGGATTCCGCCCAAAGTGTACTTTAAGTATGGTGCATTGCCAGTGGCGATTCGGGAGTTAGCGGGCAAAGAACGGGCATTTATTGTTACTGATAAGCCCTTATATGATTTGGGGATGACCAATTCTCTGGAGGAGGCGCTGGAAGAGATTGGTCTAAAGTACGATGTGTTCTATGATGTGGAACCCGATCCGTCTTTGGATACGGTACATCGAGGTTTGACCTTGATGAAAACCTTTAATCCGGATGTGATTATTGCCATTGGGGGCGGTTCTCCCATGGATGCAGCCAAGATTATGTGGTTGTTGTATGAGCATCCAGAGATTGAGTTTGAAGGGTTGGCGATGCGGTTTATGGATATCCGCAAGCGGGTGTATGAGTTGCCACCGTTGGGTGAGAAGGCGATGCTAGTAGCAATTCCGACGACTTCTGGAACGGGTTCGGAGGTGACTCCATTTGCAGTAGTGACCGATCGCCGCAATCATATTAAGTATCCTTTGGCTGATTATGCCTTAACCCCGAATATGGCGATCGTCGATCCCGAATTGGTGCTGAATATGCCCAAGAGTCTAACCGCTTTTGGGGGCATTGATGCCTTAACTCATGCGATCGAAGCCTATGTTTCTGTGTTAGCGTCCGAATATACTAACGGATTAGCCTTAGAAGCGATTCGCCTCATCTTCAAATATCTACCAGATGCATACGAAAAAGGAGCCAATGCACCCAAAGCACGGGAAAAAATGCATTATGCTTCCACCATGGCTGGAATGGCCTTTGCCAATGGATTTTTGGGAATTTGCCACTCGATTGCCCACCAATTAGGAGGAACGTTCCAGATTCCCCATGGGTTAGCCAATGCCCTAATGATTTCCCACGTCATTCGGTACAATGCTACCGATGCGCCCTTTAAGCAAGCAACCTTTTCTCAGTATAAATATCCCAATGCTCGCTGGCGCTATTCTCGGATTGCTGATTATCTCAACTTAGGAGGAGAAACCGAAGACGAGAAGGTTTCCCTGTTAATTCAAGCCGTGGAAGATCTCAAGCGCAAGGTGCAAATCCCCTCTAGTATTAAGGAATTCATTAAAGAGGATGAAGCCGCATTTTTTGCCCAATTAGATCAGGTTGCAGATCAGGCTTTTGATGACCAATGTACGGGGGCAAATCCCCGTTATCCTTTGATTACAGACTTAAAGCAACTGTTAATTGATGCCTATCACGGGAATTTGGATCTAAGCGTGAATGGCTCTAATGGCAAAGCTTTAGTTGCACCTGTAGAGCATTTAACAGAAGTTACCCATTAAATCTGAACTAGGGTGAGGGTTTACTCATTAAATCCTCTCAATCATGAGACCTGATTGTAGGGGCGAACGGCCGTTCGCCCCTATTTCATCAAGAAATAATTGAATAGAATTAAAGCTACACCTAATCTTAAATTACACCATATTCGTGGAAATCCGATCCTGTAACCATTGCCGAAACTCACGCAGAAGAGCATTTTCTCCCATTTCACAGCGTCGCTTTAGAAAATCCAGTATGATCTGCTTCGATAAAATTGGCAAAATCTGAGAACCATCCTGCACTTGATACTCCCCATCCTGGAGACCATAAATCAATAAATCCTCGCTATCAAAGCGCCACACCTCAGTTACACCCAGCGCCTTATAAATATCTAACCGATGTAAAGAACTGCTGGTAATATCTACTTCAATTGCGAGGTCAGGAACTGGATCGAGGGTAAAATCAAAGGACATTTTACCCCGTACCAGAGCCTCATTTTGAATATAAAAACACTCATCTGGCTCAATCCCCTTTTGTAAATCCCCACGGCTTAATGTAGTAGAACCCAGACTAGCAACTTCTAAACCCAAAACTTCCGTTGTTATGCAGACCAAACGCCCTAAAAAGCCCTTACTGATCTCATGTTCCGGTAAAGGAGTCATGATTTCTAATACCCCCCGATCAAATGCTAACTTTTTATTGGAAGATTCTGCTAAATCGACCAATAAAGCCTGATAAGTTTCCCACCGTACTCCATGAAGTTGTGTAACACGTTCTGGCTTGACTAATGTTTGAGTTGCCATACCCATTGTTAATTGATATTACTTTGTCGTCATCGTGTGTACCCCATCCCAGGAATCTGGGGGAGGATTGTGTAAATAAACCTGAGAGCGTTCTACGTGAATTGTAATCGCTTTATCCATGGGATCGAGCGTTTGTGCTTGCTCAAAATACTGAATGGCTTGGCTAAAGTCCCGATGAATATATGCAGAGCGTCCTAAATGGTATAACTCCAGTGCGTCTTGCTGCTGGGA
The DNA here is from genome assembly GCF_982964205.1 of Roseofilum sp. Lineage (NCBI taxonomy): Bacteria > Bacillati > Cyanobacteriota > Cyanophyceae > Desertifilales > Desertifilaceae > Roseofilum > Roseofilum sp. Next base: position 72,305 of record NZ_CEZBFX010000009.1, read on the forward strand.
GTCTAGAGCCACTTCTTTATCGCCAATCACTTGATAAATACTGACGGCTTCATTTTTACCTTTGACTCGAATTTTATCAAGTTCTCTAACCCACAGGCGATCGCCGCACAACTTATAAGTATTCTCGCTAATAATAATATCACAGCCATATTCCTTCGTCACCCCTTCGAGGCGAGCGCTCAAATTCACCCCATCCCCAATCACGGTATAATCCATACGCTTGCGAGAGCCAATATTTCCCGATACCACTTCTCCGGAACTAATGCCAATCCCAATACGAATATGGGGCTGATTGTCCATAAAGCTACTATCATTAAAAATCTGTAATCTTCGGCGCATATCTAAAGCCGATTTCACCGCCATCCAGGGATGATTAGGTAAGGGAAGAGGTGCGCCAAAAACTGCCATCAAAGCATCCCCAATAAACTTATCTAAGGTTCCTTTACAATTAAACACCGCCTCAACCATGGTTTCAAAATACTGATTGAGTAACGTTACCACTTCCTGAGCGCCTAAATTTTCCGTCAGTGTTGTATAGCCACGAATATCCGAAAACAGAATAGTCACATCTTTTCGCTCTCCAATCATCAGAGAATCATTATCCAATGCCATAACTTGATCGACCACATCCGGATTCATATAGCGATACATTGTGGTCTTCATGCGTTTTTCTTGACTAATATCTTCTAACACCACTAATCCACCTCTGACTTCACCGCTCGGATTGGTCAGAGGATTAACCGTTAAATTAATACTGCGATCCACTGCTCCTACATCTTTAGCAGAGATTTTGACTTCATTGGGATCGTTCCAAGGAATAAACCAATCTGGGTCGGTTGGGTCTTTAATCGCTAACTTAAAACATCTTTTATCCCCATGAAGAGGATAAATTCCAACTTTTAAATCCTGCTCAGGAATATATTGCTTAGTACCATTTTTTAGACTATCTTCTATTCGCATCTTTAAATTTTCAATCGGGACAACCTCCCAAACCTTACGTCCAATTAACTTAGACTCCCAGACCTGAATTTGAGTTTTCGTTTCTTCTGAATTCCAATAACATCCCAACAATTCTAGCGCGGCTTCATTAAGGGTAACAATTTGACCCTGCATATCTGTAGAAACAACGGCATCCGATAAACTTTCTAAAATATCTTTTTGATATTGTTTTTCTAACAAAACACTTTCAAACAATTGGGCATTCTCTAGAGCCATCCCTGCCTGAATATTAAAGGCTTGCATAAACTCTTCATCAGAACCGGTAAAGCTCCCTTGTTCTTTATTAATTAGTTGGGTTACACCAATGAGTTTTTTAGATGAATTAAACACCGGCATACATAAAATATTGCGCGTATGATAACCCGATCGCCGATCTGTACTTGGATCGAATCTGGGGTCTTCATAGGCATTCGGAATATTCAGTAATTCTCCAGTGGAAGCCACATAACCAGCAATCCCTTTATTCGTAGGAATACGGATTTCTAATGGAGTTTTGCCATCAGCCTTAGCAATTTTTGTCCAAAGTTCTTGGTTTTCTTTACTGAGTAAAAATAATGTACTGCGGTCAGCCTTCATCAAATCTCGCGCTTGTGCCATCACGGAGTTTAAGGTCAATTCCACATCTAAGCTCTGACCGAGGGTTTGGGTTGCTTTTAAGAGGGCTTCAGCTCCCCGTTGATTGCGAGCAGCCATATAAAAAGATTGACAAGTCTCTAAGATGATGCCAATGGATTCAGAAAAATCTTTAAATGTTTCTTGGTCCTCAGCCGAAAAGGGTAATCCCCCAGCTTTATTGGATAATTGTACCACTGCCACAACTTGCCCTTTACTGCTAACAATGGGCATACAGAGCAGGCTTTTAGTTTGATAATTGGTTTGTTTATCGAGTTCGGGTTGAAAGAGGGGATGAGTCGGGGCATCTTCAACATTTAAGCATTCTCCAGTGATGGCCACATGACCAGCCATACCCACATGAAGAGGAAAGCGAATTTCAATCGGCTTTTCGGCATCCGGTTGATTGATTTTTGACCATAACTGCCCCTTATCCTCATTCACCAAGAAAATTAGGGTGCGATCGGCTTCCAAAATTTGCCCAATTTTGAGGGTGAGGGCATCTAATATCTGTTCCAACATGGCTTCTAGAGCTTCATTGTTGATTAGCTCGATCGCCCTTAAAAACTGCTGAAATTCAGCCGTGATAAAATCGAGTAAACAAATAAACTCTTTAACCGGGAGGTCTTTCACCCTCGCGGTTAAGGCCCCCATCATGTTCACTTGGGCAAGAGTCGCCAGAACGCTGCCAGTGTTGGGTAAGGTCATAGGAATGCCAAGCTACAAGATCTCATTTCTTATTGTATGTTAACTAGATTTAGGGAATAGGGAATAGGGAATGGGAAATTATACCACCGATCGCATTAGATCGGGGACTGAGTCCCTTGAATGTTATTCTTCTTACAGCCCTCCCCACTGTTATGTAGTATAATATCTAATTATCTCTGACGATATACCACAAGATCCTTACCCATTACCCCTTAATGAAATTATTATCGATAAAACTGTGTAACTTCCGGCAATTTTATGGACAAACACCAGAAGTTAAGTTTGCCAGTGGCAATCAGAATATCACGATTATCCACGGGAATAATGGATCGGGGAAAACGACGCTGTTAAATGCATTTACTTGGGTCTTATATGAACGGTTTACGGCGGCGTTTGCAGCGCCTCAACAGTTGGTGAACAAACGCGCCCTCTCGGAAGCACAGGAGGGGAAAGCTGTTAAATGTTTTGTAGAATTGCAGTTTGAACACGATTACCAACGCTATCGAGTCGAGCGGCTTTATCGAGCTTACAATCGAGGCACAACGGTAGAATGTGGTCAAACTGAGTGTTCGATGTGGATATCAGGAGATGATGGACGATGGCGGTTAACAGATTATCCGATAGATGAGGTAATTGGACGAATTTTACCGAGAAGTTTACATCAATATTTCTTTTTTGATGGGGAACGGATTGAGTCTTGGGGACGAGAGGAAAAAAAGGGAGAAATTGCGGAAGCAACTAAGGAGTTGTTAGGGATCGAAGTGTTCGATCGCGCCCTTCGACATTTGAAGGAATCTCAGAAAAGTTTGGAAGGGGAATTAGAGAGGATTGGCGATCCACAAACGAAACAGTTTTTAAGAGAAAAAGAGGATTGGGAAAAACAACGACAAACAATTAGCGATCGCCAAGCAGAAATTACCCAGGAATTGAACTCCCATGCTCATATTAAAGAGGAGTTAAATAATGAACTCCGAAACCTCAGTGGAGCAGAAGAACTACAAAAGCGCCGCGCAGATTTAGAAAAACAGCAACAAGAGTTAAGGGAGAGGTTAAAGCAGTTTAAGTCAGAGTTAAAGCATACTATTTCGAGTCAGGCCTATACGGTTTTTTTACCTTCAGCAATTGAACAATTTAGAGCTTTAATGGAGCAGTTACGTCACCGAGGAGAGTTGCCTAGGGGAATTAAACAGCAGTTTGTCCAAGATCTGCTGGCACAACACCAATGTATTTGTGGAACCCATTTGGCTGAAGGGAGTCATGCTTATACCTTAGTCGCGCAGTGGATGAATAAGGCAGGAGTAGGGGATGTCGAGGAAAATGCCTTAAAGTTGTTGGGAGAGGTTTCAGAGCTGGAAAATAAGGCTGAGTCATTTTGGAAGACGCTCAACACGTTACGCGACGAAATGGATCAAAAACGTCAAGATTTGTCGGCAATTGAGACTCAGTTAGATACGGTTAAATCCAAGCTGAGAAGTTATCCAGATTTGGATATTCAAAGTTTGCAAAAGCGTTTAGATCAAACTGAATCACGGATGAGTGAGTTGGAGCGGGAAACGGGAGCCAATGAGCAGAAAATCAAACTATTAGATGCCGATATAGCCCAAAAAGAGAAGCAAATTGCTAAACATCAATCGAATGAGAAAAAACAGCAATTGGCGCAAAAGCGGATTCAGGTAGCCGTGGAAGCGATTAACTGTATTGCAGAAATGAAATATCGCTTAGATACGGAGTTTCGACTAGAGTTAGAAGGGCGAGTTCAGGATGTTTTTCAGCAGATTTCGTTTACCCCCTATTCTCCCCAACTGAGTGAAAAGTATGAGTTAAGCTTGATCGATAAAACCACGTTATTTGAACATCCTGTAGCCGCGTCCACGGGAGAAAATCAGATTTTGAGTTTATCTTTTATTGGCGCAATTATGGATCGGGTGAGGCAATGGAGCCAAGAGCATATGCATCTGGGGCCAGATAGTAGTACATTTCCGATGGTGATGGATTCTCCCTTTGGCAGTTTAGATGAAGTGTATCGTCGTCAAGTGGCGAAAGCGCTGCCTCAACTGGCTTCTCAGCTTGTGGTATTGGTGACGAAAACCCAGTGGAGAGGGGAAGTGGAGGAGGAAATGGGCGATCGCATTCAACAAGAGTATGTTTTAGTCTACCATTCCCCTAAACCGGATTGTGAAGCCGATGCCCTCTCTCGATTGGGTCAACACTATCCCCTGGTAAAACCCAGTGATAATGAATTCGAGTATACAGAGATTGTAGCGCTTGGCGCTGGTAATGATGGGTAATGGTTAGGAAATCTTGACACCCATCGAACGCGCTATTTCACCATTGGTGTTAACTGAGCGATCTCCTGAGATTTAAGCTGCAACTGAACTTGGACTTGGAGGAGTTAAACCTTCTTCTTGGCAATACTCAAGATAACCCGCGATCGCTTCTTGAGCATTGGCGATCGCTTCTTCATAGCTATGTCCATAAGAACAAGGTTGCATGGCTAACTGAGCAAACTCTGGTAGAGTTACTAGATAGAGTTTGTCCTCTTCTGACCATTGGATGAGCAAACTATACCGGTAATTCATTCTTCTGTTTCCTCCCTTTCTATCGCTTCTAATTGTTGAATTGCTTTCTTTAAAAGTTTTTCTAGATACAATGGTGTATCTTGACCATCTCTAAAAGCAATAGTAATTAATAGTTGTAGTTGTGGATGTTTCCAGTTTTGATGGCTTCCCTTCCCACGGCGTTGCACAAATCCTAATGCAATTAACTCAGCCTTATACTCTCGGATTTTTCTCGGCATAGCATAGCTATCTTGCCTAATTTACATCATTTCACTAGATTGATTGTGCTATTGCTGAGGGTAACACTTTACAGTGCTTTGCGTAATGCAGTAACGGTGGAAATAAAGTGTTCGGCAACTCGATCGATTTCTGATTCCGTATTGAATCGACCGATGCCAAATCTCACTGAAGCATAGGCAAGTTTTTCTTCTCGACCTAATGCTAACAGGACATGGGAGGGAGCAATTTTAGCAGAGGTACACGCGGAACCCGAGGATACAGCAACGACAGGTTGTAATCCTAACAATAGAGCCGATCCGTCTACCCCTTCTACACTAATATTTAAATTACCAGATAGCCTTTGAGTCGGATGACCGTTGAGGTAAATCCCGTCTAGGGAACTTAATGCGCTCCACAGTCTTTCTCTAAGTTCGGTTAAGCGTTTGCTTTCGGTTTCTTGTTCTGCCATTCCTAGACGCACAGCTTCCGCAAAACCGACAATTTGAGGCGTATAAAGAGTTCCCGATCGCAGTCCCCGTTCATGGCCACCCCCGTGAATTTGGGCAGCAAGCTTGACTCTGGGATTACGTCGACGTACGTATAAGGCTCCAATCCCTTTAGGTCCGTAGACTTTATGGGCCGTTAAAGACAGTAAATCGATCTTCATTTCCTGGACATCCAGGGGAATTTTACCGATCGCCTGAGCTGCATCCGTATGAAAGAGAACTTGGCGATCTCGGCAAATTTGGCCGATGTCTGCTAAAGGTTGAATCACTCCAATCTCATTATTCGCCGCCATCACCGACACCAAAAGGGTATCCTCGCGAATAGCTGATCGTAATTCCTCTAGATTGATTAACCCTTGCTCGTTAACTCCCAGATAGGTAACTTCAAAGCCCAAAGCTTTTAAATACTCACAGGGATCTAAAACAGCATTATGTTCAGTAGTAACAGTAATCAGGTGGCGACCCTTGCTAAAGTACGATTCAGCAACTCCCTTGATCGCTAGATTGTTGGCTTCAGTCGCTCCACTGGTGAAGATCATCTCTTCTGGAGTGCCGCCAATGGCTTGAGCTAAAATCTCTCGCCCATGGCTAACGGCTGCTTCTGATTCCCATCCATAGGCGTGGGTAACACTGGCTGCATTACCAAAGAGATCGGTAAAGTAGGGCAACATCGCCTCTACTACTCGTCGATCCACGGGTGTAGTCGAATGGGAGTCCAGATAAATGGGTCGTTCAGACATATTCTTGAAGATTACAGTAGAATCAGGGCACAGATCTTGCCCATATCCTCAAGCCTAAAACAAGAATATGAATTCTGAAACCTTAGTACAACTGTTACAACAAAGCTTCCATGTGACCCTAGGAGCAACCGCTTCTTTCGCCGAAGTTCTGCAAGATGAGCAGAAACGGGAAGAAAGCTGGCGCAAACTGACCCAAGAGTTAGCGGAACTGACTCAGGAATGGTCAGAAAAGGGCAAAATCACCGAAGAAGAAGCTCGGAATTTTGTTGATAATTTGATGAAGCAAAACGGGAATTCTCCAGACACTGCTTCTGAATCTGACTTTTCTGGAATAACTGAACAACCAGAAGCACCGACAGCTTCAAATCCTCAAGTGGAACTTGAAGAACTGACTGAGCAAATTGCGACTTTACGCTCTGAGTTAGAACAGTTGCGACAAGAAGAAAGTTAGATGGACTACGAAACAGGGGATGAGTTGACCCAATCCCCTGTTCTAGTTTCTAATCTAGTCATTATCCCATTCTTCACGTCCTAAGAGGTCTCCGATCCGGTCTCTAAGCAAGAAACTACCGTTTTCTAATTCACATTCAACGTAACCCCATTCACGGGCAGGAATATATTTACAAAGAACATAAATGGGCTGCTGACGACTGATTACTCCGTTTTGTACAAGGCTGCGGGCCTCGTCTTGAATCATGCCTAAGGAGTAACGGATAGATTGAAGCATTTTCACCCTCTTGATGTTTGGAATGATTGTTTATGAGAACTTGGGAAGATAGGCAATTAATTGGATGATCGCCATCCATTGGATTTTAGCTTAAGTTCAGTATCTCTGGCTACAGAACTTTTTCCATTTTTACGCTATCTGACCCCTAATTACATTAAGATATTTTGCAAAAGTCATCAACTAATAACGCTTTTCTGGTAAACCAGTTCAGTGGCCAGTTGAATAGCAGCGGTCATGCTGGTAGCATGGGCGAGTCCTTTGCCAGCAATATCAAAGGCCGTTCCATGATCCGGTGAGGTGCGAATAAAGGGTAAACCAATGGAGGTGTTGACTGCTCGATCAAAAGCCATCATTTTCACCGGAATTAACCCTTGGTCGTGGTAAAGTGCCAGGTAAGCATCATGGGTCTGGGCAGCAAATGAGGCGTTATACCACGCTTGAGCCGGTTTAACCCATAAGGTGTCTGGGGGTACTGGTCCATCTAAAGTGAGATGGGGATAGGCTTGGCGAGACTCTTCGAGCCAGGGGATGATCCAATCCATTTCTTCAGTACCGAGTTGCCCTTGCTCACCACTATGGGGATTGAGTCCCGCGATCGCAATCCGAGGTTGACTCAGACCAAACTGGTCGCGCAAAACATTAACTAACAATTGTAGCTTCTGGTTTAGGAGAGTTGGTGTTAAGATTTCTGGAACTTTTGCCAGAGGGATGTGAGTGGTCGCTAATAAAGTAACCAATTGCCACTGGGTATGGGGCGATCTTCCCACAAATAGCATCCCAAATTGCTCTGTACTCGATTTTTCCGCTAACAGTTCCGTTTGTCCGGGATAATTATATCCAGCCGCACTCCAAGCCGATTTAGCGATCGGGCCGGTGACAATCCCTTGAAAGTGGCCACAGAGCGTTTGAGAAATAGCCTCTTGCAAATAAGCAAAACTGGCCCATCCACTGGCCCCATTTCCCTCTCCTAACTTGAGTTCCTCGGCTACCTCATCCGGCAGGGGAATATCGAGAATCGATAAATCGTCAGGATTAGCTAGGGGTTGTCCATGGGGAGTTAAACAGGCGTAGGTTTCGTGCAAAATGGACGCAGACCCGACCACCGTCATCTGAATCGGCTCCTGAAGCTGGCGATCGGCAAGTGCTTTCAAAATAACTTCCGGGCCAATTCCCATGGGATCGCCCATCGTAATCGCTAAACTGTGAGTCATAAGTTCTAGATAAATCAGTTCAATGGTGCTATTGTCCCATTCCCCATTCCCCATTCCCTGTTCTACAATCAACCTATAGGCTTACTCCTAAGTTTCTAGGCTTGAGTCTCTACCCCTTGATCGTTCACCTTAAAGGATATTACTTAAACCATGGGCGCTGAAATCTTTAATGCTGCACTGTTATCTTCCAGTTTAATCATGGTGGGCCTAGGTTTAGGCTTCCTTCTGCTGAAAATTCAGGATAGCGTCGAAGGCTAATCTGAATACGTTTAACTGAAGGTTATAGCGATTCGCTGTAACACTTCCATGCTTGGCGGGGAACCCTCCCCGCCTTCTTCGTAGCGATCCGGACTGGAGGTGGATCGCTGAGATCTGTGGCGATCGCCAGAAAAATTATGAACAAATGTCAAGATTCTTGAAGTTTTCTGATAGACTCTTATAAAAAGTTAACGTTTTGTAAATATATATCCATTATCAATGACTTTATTAATTGTTGGAGCCACAGGCACACTAGGAAGGCAGATTACCTTCCGCGCCCTAGAAGAAGGGTACTCCGTTCGCTGTTTAGTGCGGAATTATCAAAAAGCCGGATTTCTTAAAGAACGGGGAGCTGAACTTGCCCCAGGAAATTTGTGTCAACCTGAAAGTATCAAAGAAGCGCTTGAAGGAGTCACCGCTGTCATTGATGCGTCTACCTCCCGTCCGACCGACTCCCTGAGTATGAAAGAAGTAGACTGGGAAGCCAAAGTCTCCCTGATTCAAGCGGTCAAAGAAGCTGGTATTGAACGCTACATATTTTTCTCGATTCTGGATGCTGACCAATATCCCCAAGTGCCGTTAATGGCTATCAAGCACTGTACAGAACTGTTCTTGAAACAAGCAGAGCTGAACTATACCATTTTTCAATTAGCTGGCTTCATGCAGGGACTCATTCCCCAGTATGCCATTCCCATCCTTGACCAACAGGGCGTTTGGGTGATGGGAAAATCTTCACCAGTGGCCTATATGGATACCCAGGATATCGCTCAATTCGCCGTGCGGGCCTTGAGTGTACCAGAAACTGAAGGGCGAACATTTCCCCTTGTCGGGCCAAAAGCGTGGAGTGGAGATGAAATCATTGCCTTATGCGAAAGACTCTCTGGACGACAAGCTAGGGTTTCGCGAATGCCGATCGCCTTATTGCGAGGGGTTCGTCGAATCGCTCAATTTTTCCAATGGACATGGAATATTAGCGATCGCCTTGCCTTTGCAGAAGTTCAAGCCAGTGGGAAGCCTCTAAGCGCCCCTATGGATGAAGTCTATACTGTATTTGGCCTTGACCCCAAAGACATCACCACCTTAGACTCCTATATGCAGGAATACTTTAGCCGTATTCTCAAGAAACTCAAAGAAGTCGAATACGAGCGCGAGAAAATGAAGCAAAAAAGCAAAAAACGGAGAAGTCCGTTTAAATCTCGTTCCTAGAAAACAATAGATTAGCGATCGAGATTCAACCCCTTTGAAGTACAATCCTTAGACAAATCATTTAGAAAACCTTCTCAATACTGGTATTAGCGTGCCCGAAGCTGGGATTATTTACAACGACATTAAACCAACTGCCTGTCGAGTCGCAGAAGAACTAGAACAACAACTGATCCAACGGGGATGGACAGTGAAACTGGCGACAGGTGCAGGGGGAATATTGGGATACTCCCATCCCGATCGTCCCACATGCCATACTCCCATCGATCATCTGGTTCCCCCAAACTTTACTTCACAGATGAAAATTGCGATCGTCCTTGGCGGCGATGGCACGGTGCTTTCGGCAGCTCGACAAGTGGCCCCTTGCGGTATCCCCATGTTAACGGTGAATACGGGTCACATGGGATTTCTGACGGAAACCTATATTAATCATCTCTCAGAAGCCCTCGATCGGGTGGAGAACGACAATTACACCATCGAAAACCGCATCATGTTAACAGTGCGCGTTTATAGCGATCGCGCTCAGAATACTCCTAAAACTCAAGACAACACGAAACGTCCGAGTATATGGGAAGCGCTGTGTTTAAACGAAATGGTACTGCACCGAGAACCCCTCACCAGTATGTGCCATTTTGAAATTCAAATCGGTCACCATGCCCCAGTTGATATGGCTGCTGATGGAGTCATTGTATCCACACCGACCGGTTCAACCGCCTATTCCCTGAGTGCGGGAGGAGCAGTCGTCACGCCTGGAGTTCCGGTCCTGCAACTGATGCCCATTTGTCCCCATTCCTTAGCCTCACGCGCTCTGGTTTTTAATGACAGTGACCCGGTAACGATTTATCCCGTGTATCCCAATCAATTAGTAATGGTGGTTGATGGCAATGGGGGCTGTTATGTCTCTCCTGAAGATGAAGTAGTCATTGAAAAGTCACCCTATTTGGCTCGGTTTATTCGCCTACAGACCCCGGAATTCTTCCGTATTCTGCGGGAAAAATTGGGCTGGGGATTGCCCCATATCGCTAAACCGACCTCAGTAGAGTTGCCTTAATGGTGGCGATCGCCTATAACTGAGATCGATGCTCAAACCACTGAGGTGACTAGCTCAACGGCAGAGCCGGAGACTCTTAATCTCTTGGTTCAGGGTTCGATTCCCCCTACCCGCTTTTTCTTATAGGCTTATGCGTAAAGGAGCTCC